>JAPPPC010000463.1 GCA_028817685.1 Rhodospirillaceae bacterium | reverse complement strand
TGTGCGGACGATGTCGTAGCCGAGCCGCTCCGCTTCCAGGATCATCTCCATATCTAGGGCAACCTGGCGATAGCCGCTCCCCGTGGTCATGCCGAGTTTCATGGGAATTCGCTCCGATCAGCGGAAGGCGGGGATGACCGTCTTGGCGAGCATCTCCAAATTGGTGTCGATGTAATCATCCGGGCAGGCGGATGAGACGAAAACCGCGCTGGCCCCGGCATCGATGTATTCCTGGAGCCGCGCTTTGCATTTGTCCGGATCGCCGGCGAGCGCGTATTTGTGCACGAGTTGGCTGAAATCCTGCGCGTACTGCTTGCTGAGCCGGTCGGCTGCGTATTTCACCGCCGTATCATTGTCCTCATGCACGGCCGAGAAGATGTATAGCGCGAAGGTAAAGTCCGACAAATCGGTGCCGACCTCCTCACCGAACGCCTTGATTTTCTCGATGCTTTTGGCGAGGTGCTCCGGCGTGTACATGTAGGGCAGCCAGCCATCGCCATATTTCGCCGCTCGTTTCATCGCCGCATCGGTGCGCCCGGATACCCAGATCGGCGGCCGCGGCTTCTGGATCGGCAGTGGCTTCAGACTGAAATTCTTGAGTGTCGTATAGCGTCCCTCATAGGTCACATCGGTCTCAGTCCATGTCCGGGTGATGACCTCCAGCGCGTCGTCGGTTCGCGAGCCGCGTTGGTTTACCGGCACGCCGCAGGCCTCAAACTCGTTCGGAAACTCGCCGCCAACACCGACCCCCAGCGTGAATCGTCCATTCGACGCCACATCCAGCGCCGCACCCATCTTCGCAAGCAAGGCGGCCGGATAGAGCGGCACCAGGGTAATCGCGCTCATCAGCCTGATGCGCTCGGTGGCCCCTGCCGCCACCGACAGAGAAACCAGCCCGTTCGCCGTCTCGCCATGAAAGCTGACATGCTCACCGCAGCCGAGGAAATCGTAGCCCAGATCTTCGATCTGCTTGGCAAGCTTCGCGATGTTGTAAACCGACCGCAGGGTCGTGCCGAATTCGATCTTCTTGTCGGCCATGTCAGGCTCCTTCGATGACGGGACGGATTGCGCGAATGATTGCCGCCGGCACCGCTTCCCGCAACCCCGGGCCAACGAAATTCTCGATCTTGGTTTGAAACGTGCGCGACAGACGCGCAGAATGACCGGCAACAACGATCCAGCCAACATAGGGGGAATTCAGCCATGGCCGTCGTCGCAAATGCCGTCAAACAGCGCCTGCAGGAAGGCAAACTCGCTGCCAGCTTCAATCTCAGCCGACTGCGGACGATCGAGGCGCCACAGATCGCCAAAGCCTGCGGCTTCCATTGGCTCTTTATCGATCTCGAACATTCGACCATGGATCTCGATACGGCGGGGCAGATCTGCGCGGCCTCCCTACCCGTCGGTATCACGCCGATCGTGCGGGTACCGGAAGGTGACACCAACCGGGCCGCCCGCATTCTCGATGCCGGCGCACAAGGCATCATCTTCCCGCATGTTCAGAACGCCGAGGAAGCCCGCGCCTTCAATTCGGCCTGCCGCTTCCCACCGCTGGGCGTGCGCTCGATGACCTATGGCGGTCCACAACTTGAATATGAGGCTGTTCCGCCGAAGGAAGCGACAGAGGGCGGTAACGAGGAAACCCTCGTCGTGATGATGATCGAAACGCCGGAAGCGGTGGAAAATGCCGGTGAGATTGCCGCGGTCGACGGTGTCGACGTGCTGTTGGTCGGCGGCTCCGACCTATCCACGACCATGGGTATCCCAGGCCAGTCCACCAATCCCGATTTCCTCGCCGCCATCGACAAGGTCATCGCCGCCGCGAAGGGCGCCGGCAAGATCGCCGGTCTCGGCGGTGTCTATGACGAGGCGATCCTGCCGGACTTCGTTGCCCGGGGTATGCGGTTCTTCCTGGGCGGCGCCGATATGTCCTTCATCCTCGCCGGCGGCAAATCGCGCGGCGCCTTCTTCAACAATCTCAAAGTCTGAAGGGACACGACATGACTTATGAGGGCCTGCTCTACGAGGTCGACGAGGGCATCGCAACGATCACTCTGAACCGGCCGGAGGCGATGAATGCGCTGACGCCGAAGATGGAGGCCGACTTGCACCGCGCGTTCGACGATGCCGATGCGGATAAGGATGTGCGGGTCATTATCTTGACCGGCGCCGGCGCTGCCTTCAGTGCCGGCTACGATCAGGGTGCCGGCGACAGCGGTCGCAAGAAGACGGACCCCACCGGCCTCACCATCGCCGAATATCTCGAAGCCTGGCAGCGCGGCGACGCCAAGAATGTCGACAAGTGGGGCCATATGTGGAAGCTCGGTAAGCCGATCATCGCCGCGGTCAATGGCTGGGCGATGGGTGGCGGCTTCTGGTACCAGCTTGCCGCCGACATCACTATCGCCTCCGACAAGGCGGTGTTCGCGCAGCCGGAGGTCCGGCACGTCTCCAACACGACCTATCTGTTCACCGCTTTATGCGGCTGGAAGAACGCCAACCGATGGGCGCTCACCGGCGATCATTTCGATGCGGAAGAAGCCTACCGGATCGGCATGATCAACGAGCTCGTGCCGCACGACCAGTTGATGGAGAAGGCGCGCGAGTTGGCGGCCCGCATCGCGCTGGTACCGGAGCCGGCGGTGCGCCTCAACAAGGCGATCGCGATGCAGGGTATCCAGGCTGCCGGCGTCAACGCCGCCCTAATCCTGGAAGGAACATTGGGCGCCATCGCACATTCCTCGCACACGGAATACCGGGAAGAGCTGTTCGAGAAGCAACGCACCGACGGCGTGCGCGCCTATCTGCAGATGCGCGACGGCCCCTTTCAGCCGGAGCCGATGGGACCGCGCTCGGAAAAGGGGGGCGCCGCCAAAAAGGGCTAACCGATCATCGCGTCGAACCGCTCCTTGGCGTCGAGCATTTCGTTCAGCAGATCGTAGACCGTCTCCTTGACGGAGATCTCCTCTTGCATGTCGCCGACCACCTGGCCTACGGGGTAGGTGAGGAAATCCTTGGCGCGCACCCGTTCCACCCGTGTGCGGCCCTCCTGCCACCACAGGTAATTCTGCGCCGGCGCTGGTAGGGTTTTCGGTGCGTCGGGCGCGTCATAGGCGCGCGAGAAGGCGTTGTTCAAGGTGCGGCACGGTTTACCGGTCACCGTCGTCGTCAGGATGGAATCGCTGTGCTCGGCCTCGAACATCTTCGCCTTGATCTCGGGCGTGACTTCGCTCTGCGCCGTCTTAAGCCACAGGGATCCGGCCCAGATGCCCTCGCATCCCAGGACCAGCGCGGCGGCCATTTGTCGGCCGCGGCCCACGCCGCCCGCCCCCAGGACCGGCATCGGCGCCACCGCATCGACGATGCTGGGCCACAACACCATGGAGGATAGATCTCCCGTGTGGCCCCCGGCCTCGGTTCCGACGGCGACGACGAAATCGCACCCCACGTCCCGGTGCTTGATGGCGTGCCGCGGCTTGCCGGCCAGCGCACCAACCTTGATGCCTTTGGCGTGCGCTTCCTCGACCAGGCTCCTCGGCGGCGACCCCAGGGCATTCACGATCAGCTTGATCGGGTGCTTCATACAGGCCTCGATCATCTCAAGGCTTTCGCGCGGCGTGAAGTTCATACCCTTGACGATCTCGCGTTTCAGCTCGGCCGCTTCGTCCGCCGGCAGTTCCGGAATACCCGCCTTGTCGAGCATGTCGCGGACAAACTGGACATGTTCCTTGGGCAGCAGCTCGTCCGGGTCGTATTTCATCTCGCTGACATCGTCGATTTTCTGCGGCATCAGCACGTCGATGCCGTAGGGCTTACCCTCGATATGATCGTCGATCCATTTCAAATCCGCTTCGACCTGATCCGGACTCATGCGGGCCATGCCCAGCACCCCCATACCGCCTGCCTTTGACACCTCGACCACGACGTCGCGGCAATGGGAAAAGGCGAAAATCGGAACGTCGATCCCGAACATCTCGCACATTTGGTTATTCATCGGAAACTCCTGAAACGGTCTAAACGCGGCCGCGAAAATAGAGGCTCTTCGCGGAAATGAAAACGTCCTGTCTTTCATCGTTCGCGCCAATCGGATATCCACGGATGATGTTCAACCCGTCGCAACGGAACCGCATTCGTGCGCCCAGACGAGCACGGCGCCTCTGGGTCTCGATCGCAACCCGCGCCTGGCCGCTGGCCCAGTTCTGGTATCGCAGCTGGGGCCTGCGCCTCGATGGCCGACCGGAAGACGTGGTCTGGTATTTCGCCTATGGCGCCAACATGCATGACAGCGCGTTTATCGAACGGCGCCGGATGCGACCAACCGAGCGGCGGGTGGGCCGGCTGCCCGGCTATCGGTTGCGCTTCAATCTCGACGGCTTTCCGAGAGGGCGGGCCGCCCCCGCCAATATTCAAGCCGCCTCGGAAAGCGAAGTCTGGGGCGTTCTATACCGCATTACCTTGCGCGAATTAGTCCGCCTCAACGTCACCGAAGGGGTGCCCGGCCCGCGTTATCAACCGGTCGAACTGCCGGTCGAAGATGCCGACGGCCGAACCGTGCCGGCAATCTCCTATGTCGCCGAAGGCAATCCGAAAGATGGCAATCCGTCTTTACGCTACATAACCCTGCTTCACGATGGCGCCCGAGCCCATGCCCTACCAGACCATTGGATCGCCTATCTCGACAGCGTCAAACATGCGGAGTGAGCGACATGTTTTATGCGAAGAAAACCCGTTCCACCGTCCAATAGGCACCGATCAGCGCGATCCCCGCGGAACCGGGATAGACGATCCCAGTGCGATACCAGCTTCGTTCGCGAAACCATAGCCCCGTCAGGATCCAGGCGATCGCGATCGTCGCGAGCTGGCCGAACTCCACACCGACATTGAAGGCGATCAACCCGGTGACGAAATCGTCGCGCGGCAGCCCGATTTCCTGCAGGACGCCGGCGAACCCGAGCCCGTGCAACAGCCCGAACGCGAACACGATAAAGGGCCGCCACATGGTCAATCTGGGCGTCAGAATATTCTCAACCGCGACATAAACGATAGACAGCGCGATCAGCGGTTCGAAGATGTCGGGCGAAATCGTCACGACCCCGTATAGCCCGAGCGTCAGGGTCACCGTGTGGGCCACGGTAAAAGCGGTTACCTGAACCAGCAACGGTTTCACGCGCGTGCTGAGCAGATATAGCCCCAGCACGAAGAGGATGTGATCGAGACCGAAGGGCAGGATATGCGTGAAGCCGAGAACCGTGTAATCCACAGCCGTTTCGAAGACGGTCCGCGGCACCATGCCGGAGAGCGGTATCGGATCGCTCGGCGCGCCATCCTTAAGCCAGGCCGTCGTCATCTCGTCCTTTGCCGCATGAACCAGCCGCAACACGCTCGAGCCATATGATTTGTCATAGGCCCAGCCGAAACTTTCCGCCCCGTCGGGAACCTGCCCGCCGATGCGTATCGTCGAGATACGTGCACGGCCGACATCGCCCGTCTCCGGCACGATCAGTTCCACAATGCGCGGCGACACGCGATTGCCATCGAATCGCACGGCGACACCATCGAGCCAGCGCTCGGAAAACCCGTCAAATTCCGCCCTGAGACCGTCGGCACTCAACGCACGCAGCGCCTTGTACCGTTCAGCTTGCGGCGATTGATCGGTGTCTTCGTGCGCCGACCCGATACCGGCGATCAGGGTTTCCACATTGGTCTTGATATCGATCCGGTAGCGGTTGTCGCCATCGAAGGTTACGGTCGCCGTAGCCGGAAAGATCTTATGGGCCAAAGCGCCATGCGGCTGACCGAGAAGCGCGACGGCCAGCATCAGAAGCGCGATCAATCTCAAGACCATGAATCTGTTTACCCTTCGACGCTTCGGGAATAACGTGCCGCCGAGAACGACATCACTGTTGGGTGTATCCCTATGCCCCTTCTCCGTAAAGCGACGATCCCGGTCTTGCTGCTTTTTGCCGCAATCTGCGCCGGCAACGCGCACGCGCACGCGCATGAGTTCTGGCTTGAACCCAGCAGCTACACACCATCGACGGATACGAAGATCGCAATCCGCCACACTTACGGTCAGCATTTCAAAGGCGACGAACTACCCTTCGTCGCGGAATGGCACCCCCGCTATATCGTTCTCGACCAAGGTCGGGAACGAAAGGTCCGTGGGTTCGATGGCGACCTGCCGGCGGTACAGATCAAGTTCGACAAACCCGGCCTCAAGGTCTTCGGCTATTTTGGCGCATACGAACCGCAGACCTTCGAAACACGCGCCGATTTCGACAAGTATGCCCAAAAAATCGGCTATGAAGCGTTGGCGCGACAGCACGGCACGCTGGGAAAACCGGCAACGGGAATAGTCGAGAGCTACGCCCGAAATACCAAGCTGCTGCTTGGCGTCGGCGATGCGACCGGGACCGACCGAGCTCTGGGCCTCCCCTTCGAACTGGTCGCGGAACGGAATCCGTATACGCTATCACCCGGAGAGAACTTGCCTGTGCGCCTGTTATTGAACGGAAAACCGAGTGCCGGCATGACGATCACGACCTTCAGCGCAGCGGACCCGAAGAATCCGACCCAGACCGTGACAGACGGTGAGGGCCGCGCCGCGATATCGTTGCCATCGCGCGGCGCCTATCTGCTCAACGCGGTCCACATGTTCGATCCCGCACCCGGTAGGAAGGCGGATTGGGAAAGTCTTTGGGCCTCCATGACATTCGCGATACGGTGAGTCGATTCAGGCACCGCGGCGAAGATCGAATGCAGAAACGATGAGAAGAACCGCTAGACGTTTCCTCGCCAGCGTCTGCCTATGCTTTATCGCAATCGCTTCGAACGCCGGCGAACTGCTTCGGTCCGCCTGCGTCAAGACCCAGGACGTTTACGGCAGTTTGAACGTGCGATCGGCTGGAAGCCTGTCGGCACCGGTCGTCAGCCGGATCAAAAACGGACAATGCGGAATCACCGTCGTGGGCTATTGCGGACGCAAGGAAGACGCGGGAAATTGGTGCACGGTTCAATTCGGCCAGATTCGTTTCGGCGTCGTCCATGCACGATACCTCGCAATCACCGATAAATGAGGCCTGAAGTCACCGGACACGGGCGATGTCGAAAAGCGTAAAACGTGTCGAGCCGGCGCTCAAAGCCGCCGGGCTGGACAGCAAACCGGTGCGAATGCCGGCTTCAACGCGCACAGCGAAAGATGCCGCAGCCGCCTGCGGCTGCGATGTTGCGCAAATCGTAAAGTCTCTGATTTTCGAAGGCGCGGAAAGCGGCAACCTCAAATTGCTGCTCATATCAGGCCGTCACCAAGTGGATCTCACGCGCGCAGCGCAGGTCGTCGGGGAAATGCTCATGCGCGCGGACCCGAAACGCATTCGAGAGGAAACCGGCTTTGCCATCGGCGGGATCGCGCCGCTCGGCCATAAAGTCGCGCCGCCCTGCTGGATGGACGCAACGCTGCTGAATTATGAGACCGTATGGGC
>JAPPPC010000812.1 GCA_028817685.1 Rhodospirillaceae bacterium | reverse complement strand
CGGTCGGCCCAGTCGTTGTAATCTGTCGGCGCGCCGCGATTGGCCAATTGCCCGTTGATCGACGAACCGCCGCCGAGCACGCGGGCCTGTTCGTATTTTCGCAGCGGTGGGCGGTTCTCTTCCGGATTGTTGTGGCTGACCACTTGTGTGGTCACCTTCAATTCCGTCCAGTGGAACCGGGTATCCAGATAGGCGGTGCCCGGATAGCTGTCCAGAATGACGTCAGGCACCTTGCCGTGCGGCGTGTCCTGGCCCGCTTCGCAGACCAGAACCTGATTGCTGCTGCGCGCCGACAGCCTGTTGGCGAGCACCGAGCCCGCCGATCCGCCGCCGACGATAATGTAGTCGTAGATCATTCAATCTCCGGACGCCGTCTTCGCCGCGTCTACTGTGTGTTTTCGGCATGCTGCCGTTCCGGACCAATTAGGACAAGCTGTCGGTGCCAGCGATTGCCCTTATCGCAGGGTCCTGTCATGGTGCGCCGCATTGAATTCCCGATAGGACCCCAGAGGTATGGCCGAACACAGCGAACAGAGACAGGCTCTGACCGCAATTCTCTTCTCGAATGTGGGGCACAGCTTTTCGCACATGTTTACCGTGCTCTACGCCACGGCGGTCCTCTACCTGCCCAAGGTCTTCGACATGCCCTATGGCGAGCTGCTCGGCTTGTCGAGTCTGGGGCTTGTGCTCTTTGGTGTCGCCGCCCTGCCGGCGGGCTGGCTCGGCGACCGTTGGAGCCAGATCGGCATGATGGTGATCTTCTTCCTCGGCATTGGTGTCGGGGCGATTGTCGTCGGCATGGCGGAGGGGCCGTCGGGATTGTTCATCGGTCTCACGCTGATCGGCCTGTTCGCCTCGATCTACCATCCGGTTGGAATCGCCTGGGTTGTCGCCTGGGCGAAGAAGCAGGGCATGACGCTGGGCATCAACGGTGTCTTCGGCAATGTGGGCAGCGCCATCGCGCCGGTCTTTGTCGGCTTGATGATCGATTACGTCACTTGGCGTGCCGCCTTTATCATCCCGGGTGCGCTGTCGATCGTGGCCGGTGCCGGTTTGCTGTTCGTCTGGCGCGCGGGCTGGATCAAGGATGTGACCAAGGATCGGGCGTCAACCGGCGCACCGGATTCCAGCGCCTTCGTACGGGTTTTCATCGTCCTGACGATCACCATGGCATGTACCGGGTTCGTCTATACCGGTCTCACCAACACGATGCCGAAACTCATGGAGATGGGGCTGAGCGCCGCGATGGCATCCAGCTACACGGAAATCGGCGTGTTCGTTGGAATCGTTTCGGGTGTCGCCTCGCTGAGCAGTATTTTCGGCGGTTGGATGGCGGACCGTTATTCCGCCCGGGCCATCTACATCGTGTTCTGGGTGCTGCAGATCCCCCTGCTGTTCGTCATCGTCTCATTGTCCGACTACACGCTGCTGGTGGCCATACTGATGGTGCTCAGTTTCATGCTTGCCTTCGCAGCGGCAGAAAACATGTTGGTCGCCCATTACACGCCGTTCCGCTGGCGGGCGGTCGCCTATGGCGCGAAATTCGTCCTGGCCCTGGGCGTTGGCGGCCTCACCGTTCATTTGGCGGGCTGGCTGTTCGATAAGGACGGCGATTTCGGGACTCTGTTCGCATTGTTCGGGGGGGCGGCAATCCTCGCCGCCGCTGCGGCTTTCCTGTTGCCGGGCACCCGTCCACAGGTCGCCGTTGCGGCAGGCGCGGATTAGCTGCGTTTCCGAACGACGCGAAACTTCGATACACTTTCCGCGACAGGACGCAACGACGCGAGGCGGACCATGGCGAAAAGCGCCACCGGCACGCGCGGGCGATCGCGCGCATCCGGCGATCAGCGGCAACGTATCGTCGACGAAACCGTTGCGCTTGCTGAGGAGATCGGCTGGAGCCGCGTCCGTCTACGCCTTGTCGCGGCGCGGCTGGACTTATCCTTGGCGGAACTGCAGACGCATTTTCGCGATCTCGATGCGGTTGCGGACGCCTGGTTTGAAAGAGCATGGCAGGCGATGCTGGCGCCTGTACCGGAACGTTTCTCGGGTCAACCCGTCCCGGATCGCCTGCACCTGCTGCTGATGCGGTGGTTCGACGCCTTGGCGCCGCACCGCACCGTGACCCATCAGATGCTCAGCGAAAAGCTCTACCTGTCGCATCCCCATCACTGGGTTCCGATGATCTTCAATCTCTCGCGGACCGTCCAATGGCTGCGGGACGCCGCGCTGCTCGACGCGGAGGGCCGGCGCCGGCAGGTCGAAGAGATAGGGCTGACGGGTATTTTTCTTGCGACTTTGGCCGTTTGGCGACGGGACGGCACACCGGACCAGGAGAAGACCCGGCGTTTTCTCGAACGGCGGCTTAGGCGCGCCGACCGTGCGATGGGCCGGCTGGGGCGTCTTACCCGTCCGCGGTCAGCCGACGCGGGCCATTGAGCCGCCATCGACCGGCATCTCGATCCCGGTCACGAATCCCGCTTCGTCGGAGGCGAGGAACAGCGCGGCATGTGCCACGTCCCACCCTGTGCCCATCTTGTTGAGCAAGGGGACACGCGAGTCGCGTTCGGCTGCGATGTCATCGCGCGTGCGGCCAAGCGCCTCGACCCTGCGGTCGACCGCCATCGGCGTGTCCATTAGACCCGGAAGGATGACATTCGCGCGGACACCGCGGTCGGCGTTCTGAATCGCGATCTGCCGCGTGAAGCTGATCATCGCCATCTTCGAGGCGGGATAAAGCACGGTCGGATGTCCGGTCCAGTAGGACGAGGCAGAGGAGATGTTAACGATGGCGCCGCTGCCCTGGTCGCGCATGATGGGCAGTACGTGTTTGCAGGTCAGCATGGTGCCCAGCAAATTGACATCCATGATACGGTCGAAGGCCTCACGGCTGATATCGGCAAGGGCCGCGTCGCCGCCTTCGACGCTGACCCCAACATTGTTGTGCAGGATGTCGACCCGGTCCCACCGGCCTTTACAGGCCGCGACCGCGGCGTTAACCGCATCCTCATCGGTGACGTCCGCCGCGACAGCGAAAGCGTCACCACCCTCCTTTTCGATCATATCGGCGGTTTCCTGCGCGGCCTCCAGATAGCGGTCGACGCAGCAGATCTTCGCCCCTTCGCGCGCGAAAACCAGTGCCGTCGCCCGGCCGTTACCGATCGCTTCACTGGCACCCGGCGCTTGTCCTGCGCCGACGATCAGCGCGATTTTGTCGTCCAGCCTCATGGGTTCCTCCCGGCTAAATGTTGCCTCGCTTAGCGTGAGAGTACTAGGCTGTAGCCCTTCGTAACAGGAGACCAGCATGCGAATCGTCAATCCATCCTTTGGGCTGCCGGAGGCGGCCGACAATGCGAGTGACCCCGCGGTTGCCATCGCAACCGATTGGGGTAAGGACCCGATCGCCATCATGTCGAATTCGAAACCGAACGCCCGTGAGCTACTCGAGGGCGTGCGGGACCAGATGGGCGCGTTCCGGGATACCGGGAATATCGACTACATGTTCAAGGACAGTGCCGCGCAGCCGGCGCCGCCGGAACTGATCGACAAGATCGCCGCCAATTACAAAGGGGCGATCGTCGCTCTAGCGGATTGAGGGTCGTGCTCGTCGTGGAGTTTCCATGACAGTATCGAACTCGAAAAACGCGGCGTTGAAACCTACATCGTCATCACCGAAACCTTCCTGCCGCTTGTGAGAGCGCAGGCAAAGGCACGCAAGGCGGATCCGAAGCTACTGATCGTAAAGCATCCGGTTGGGGGGCTGAACGCCGAGGAACTTGCCGAGCGGATCGGTGTGGCATCCGGCGAATTGAAGCAAGCCGTCAACGCGTAAGACATAAAACCGGCCGGCGTGCGGGGACCGTGATCCCTGCACGCCCGACCGCATAAAGAAGTCACAGGGAGAGCGATGTCCGACACCAGCGACAGCGAGCTGCTTGAGGTCGGCGACCTCGATCCCGAGCAGTGGAACGAGTACGCCATCGAGCAGGGATGGAGCGACGGCATGCCGTTGTTCGCACCGACGGAGGACAAGGTCGGCCGCTTCGTCGAAACCTGCCGTGGCGACAATGAGCCCTTTCCGCCGATGCCGCCGCGCCGCGTCATCCCGACCTTGGAGAGTATCGCCGCGAATGCGGTGATGGCGGGCTGTAAGCCGGAGTATTTTCCGGTCGTCGTCTCCACCGTTCGGGCACTACTGAACCCGGAATACAATCTGCACGGTACCTTGGCGACCACGCATCCCTGTGCGCCCGGCATCATCTTGAGCGGTCCCGTGCGTAACCAGATGGAACTCAACTGCGGCAGCAACTGCTTCGGCCAGGGGCATCGCGCCAATGCGACGATCGGCCGGGCGGTGCAGCTCGCCTTGTTGAATATCGGCGGCGCCAAGCCGGGAGAGA
The DNA here is from genome assembly GCA_028817685.1 of Rhodospirillaceae bacterium. Taxonomy (GTDB): domain Bacteria; phylum Pseudomonadota; class Alphaproteobacteria; order UBA8366. Next base: position 3,093 of record JAPPPC010000812.1, on the reverse strand, counting down.
TGGACCGGTCGACGCAAGGGTCGCCCGCCAAATATGCCTTCTGTTTCGGAGAGAACGAGGAGGAGAGCCCTTGGGAGCCCTATCACGTCCGCCGTGGTTTCGCAGCGACGGATAGTGTCGTTACGGTGTTGCCCTGCGAGCCGCCGCACAACATCAACGACCATGCGAGCACGACGGCGGAAGGGATCCTGACGACGATTGCCGGCACAATTTCCCAGACCGGCTCGAATAATCTCTATGCCAATGCGCCCCACACGGTCGTGTTCGGGCCGGAACACGCACAGACCGTCCATCGCGACGGTTGGACGATCCCGGACATCCAACAAAAACTCTACGAGGCGTCAGCCGTGCATATCTCCCGCGTCTCGGCGGAGAACCAGGAAAATTTTCGGGTAGATCGCGGCCACGAGCCGGTGAACGATCACTACTATCTCGGCCGGTCGCCGGACGACATCCACATTCTGGTGGCAGGCGGACCGGGCAAGCATTCTGCCTACATTCCCACATTCGGCTTCACCGAAGCCTGTTCGGTCAGGATCGCCCATGTCTGACGATGAAATTCTCGATATCGGCGATCTGGATCCCGACGAATGGAACGAATACGCCATCGAGCAGGGCTGGAGCGACGGTTTCCCGCTGGTCATGCCAACGGAAGCGGCCGTCGAGCGGTTTGTCGAAACCTGCCGCGGCGATAACGAGCCGTTTCCCCCCATGTCGCCACGCCGTCTCGTGCCCACCCTGCGCGGCATTGCGGCGAATGCGGTGATGGCGGGCTGTAAGCCCGAATACTTTCCGGTCGTCGTGTCAGCCGTCCGCGCCGTGCTCAACCCGGACTACAATCTGCATGGGACCTTGGCGACGACGCATCCCTGCGCACCGACCTTGATCGTCAACGGGCCGCTGCGCCAAGAGTTGGGCATCAACTGCGGCAGTAACTGTTTCGGCCAAGGCAATCGGGCGAACGCCACGATCGGCCGGGCCCTGCAACTGACCTTGCTGAATATCGGTGGCGGCAAGCCGGGCGAGATGGACCGCGCCACGCAGGGTTCTCCCGCCAAATACACCTTCTGCTTTGGCGAAAACGAGGAAGAGAGCCCTTGGGAACCCTATCACGTCCGGCGCGGATACGAGGCGGATGACAGCGTTCTCACGGCGCTTTCGTGCGAACCGCCGCACAATATCAACGATCATGCGAGCACGACGGCAGAAGGGATCCTGACGACGATTGCCGGAACGATATCGCAGACCGGTGCGAATATCCTGCACGGGCACGGGCCCTACATCGTGGCCTTCGGCCCGGAGCACGCGCAGACGGTGCACCGCGACGGCTGGTCGCTGACGGATGTGCAGGAGAAGCTCTACGAGGCGTCCGCGATCGACATGGACCGGGTGCCCCTGGAGAAGCAGCGCAACTACACGGTCGACCGGGACAGCAATGTGATCAACGGCAAGTTTTATCTGGCGCCGTCGCCGGACAAGATTCAGGTGCTGGTCGCCGGCGGGCCGGGCAAGCATTCCGCCTTTATCCCGACCTTCGGGTCGACACAGGACTGCTCCGTCCGCATCGCACACGTCTAGTACCGCGATGGCCGATCCGCACGACATGCCGCTCTTCGACGGGTCGCTCTCCTGGGAGGAGAGTCAGGCGGCCCTCGAAGGCGCGGAACTGGGCGATGGTCTGCCGCTGGTCCCACCGACCTTGGACCGGATGAGCGCCATGCTGGCGGGCCACGGATCGCCGGATCAGAGTTTTGGCAATGTTATGCCGCTCATGGGCGAACTGACCTTGAAGGCGGTTGCCTACAATTGCGTCATGGCGGGCTGCCGGCCGGAGGAGCTGCCAGTCGTTCTGTCCGCGGTCGAGGCCTGCAACGAGCCGCAGTTCAATTTGCTCGGCGTTTTGAGCACGACGGGGACGCCAGCCGTGGCGGTCTGCGTACATGGACCGGCTGTTCAGCAATTGGGTCTCAATGCGGGCGGCAATTGCCTCGGTCCCGGCAACCGCGTCAACGCCAGTATCGGGCGTGCCGTAAGCCTGGTGCTGCGCAATATCGGCGGCGCGCGGGCCGGGGTCGCCGATATGGCGACCATGGGGCAACCCGGGAAATACGGTTTCTGCTTTGCCGAGGGTACGCATCCGGGGTTCCCGTCGCTGCATGTCCGCCGCGGCCTCGCGGGGGACGATAGCGCGGTGACGGTACTGGGCGTCTCCGGCACCGACGAGGTGCTGCCGGCCTCGCCGCAAGATACGCCGGAGCTGGTCCTACAACCAGTCGCCGCGGCGATGAATGCGGCGATCGACGCTTCCAGCGCTACCCGCAAGCCGGAGCGCGGCGAACAGATATTCCTGCTGCCGCCGGAGATGGCGGACATCATCGCAAATGCAGGCTGGGACCTGGCGCGATTGCAGGCCTATCTGCAGGCCGCCCGCCATCCCTATCCTTTCGAGGGTGTCGGCGATCTCGACGACCGGCCGCTGGCCCGCGCACCGGAGGACATTCATCCGATTATCACCGGCGGTGTCGGGATCAAGATGAGCTATCTGCCGCTGTGGTCCGGCGGTTCGGAGACCGTGACGCGGAAGGTTCGGGTCTTGCAGGGGTAGACCGAACCGTCGGCCCATCGGTAAAGATCTCTCCTGCGCGGCGTGTTGTCCGTCCCGTTTCCCATCGGCGCGGTGCTCCTATAGGCTGACGGCGCGCAACCGAAGCGATCCCGCCGCATGCCGTCATCTCCTGTCCCGACCCGCAACGCCGCAATGCTCGGCATCGGCTTCATGTTGGCCGGCACCTTCTTCATGAGCCTGAACAATGCGGTGCTGAAATGGCTCTCCTCCGGTTACCCGCCAGGCCAGATTCTGTTCATGCGCGCGAGCTTCATCTGCATTCCGATCGCCTTCTTCATTTGGCGGGCTGGCGGCTGGCAATCCGCACGGGTCGTCAGCATCAAGGGACACGCCCTGCGCGCCGCCTTTACCGTCGCGTCCGCCTTCTTTTTCGTGAACGCTGTCAAGTATTTGCCGTTGGCGGATGCCACGGCGGTGACCTTTGCCGGGCCGCTTTTCATCACCATGCTGGCCACGATCATTTTGGG
>JAPPPC010000801.1:987-7494 GCA_028817685.1 Rhodospirillaceae bacterium | reverse complement strand
GTATAAAGCAGAATATTTGTATTTTGTTAATTAGATCTGAAGCGTTTGGATAATATGTCGCACTGTCCTGATGACGTCGGTTTAAAGGAATTTCCGTGCCATAATGAAACTTAACGCTACACGAGAAAAATTAAAAACTTGCCATGAGAGATTGAACCGGCATTTCCCGCATCATATCGTCTGCCAATGTTCCAGAATTATAGCGCCAACTAAAACCGCCAAACACTCACCATGAAGATTACTCAAATCAAACTTCATCCGATAAAGGTCTCGCTTCAACAGCCAAGTTGGACCGCACATGAAATCGGGAAAGACGCGACACTGACGTTATTCGAAGTTCAAACGGACGAAGGAGTAACCGGCTTCGGCGAAGTCCAGGGTGGCCCACAAACAACGATCTGTGAACTTGCCGCACTTTTCGGACAATGCATCGAGGGCATGGACCCGCTCGCTCATGTCGAAATCTGGGAAAGGCTGTTTTCGACGTTGAGCCCTCGGCCCGGCGGACTCGGCGGATGGGATGGCCTGCCCCCGCCCCTGCCCCGAGGACAGCGACCGCAGGCAATGGCGGCGATTGGCGGTATCGATATCGCGCTCTGGGATATCAAGGGCAAAGCCGCCGGACTGCCGGTCTATAAGCTGCTCGGAGGCTCCCGGCGCAGTGTCTTCACCTACGCGACCGGCGGATACTATATCGAAGATGCACCGCTAACATCCGTTGCGGAGGAAATGTCCAGGTATGTGGAGATGGGCTACCGAGCGGTGAAGATTAAGACCGGTGCGCTGGGTTTGGAGGACGAGTTGACGCGCATCCGCGCCGTTCGCGATGCCATTGGGCTGGACACCCTGTTTATGCTGGACATGAATGCCCCTTACGGGGTCGAGGATTGCATCGCCTTTGCAAACGCTGTCGCGCCTTACGACATTCTCTGGCTCGAAGAACCCCTGCATTGGCATCTTCAGCCGGCCGATTATGTGCGCCTTGCCAACGCCTCCCCTATCCCACTTGCCCACGGCGAACGCGAATGGACGCGCTTCACCATCCGCGACTTTATCGATTCCGGCGCCTTGAAGTACGTCCAGTTCGACTCGACTCGGCATGCGGGCTTCACCGAGTCGCTGCGCATCGCCCATTTGGCGGAGCAAAAGGGTGTCCTGATCGCCCCTCACACCGCGCCGCATATCCATGGCCATTTGGTTTCCGCTTTTGGCGACGCTGCCTTTGGCGCGGAATCCCATGGAAGCCACGACCGGCACCCGCTTCAAGAACATCTCTACAAAAATGCGGCGGTAGTGCGCGACGGTTTGGTTCACCTGAATGACGATCCCGGCTTCGGAGTCGAGATCGATTGGACATATGTGGAAAAGGTTAGAAGCTGATCCGTGAAGCGCTTCCGACGCAGCATCGGTGACCAAGTGACGTGATAGTGGTGAATGCGCGCCCGCTAACGTTGCGCCATCACACGGCCGCGTCGTGCGCTGCCGCCGCTGCGAGAACATTGTCGACGATTTCCGCCGCGGCGCCGGTATAGGTTTCCGGTTCAGCGATAGCGTCAATCTCCTCAGCGCTCAGCACGTTCAACACTTCGGGCATGTCCTTCAGCACATCGGAGAGCGGTAACGAAGTGACACGGCAGTCCGCGCACGCCTTGTCGAGGATCGCGCGCGCTTCGAACTTGCTCATCCGTTTTGCCAGCTCGAGGGTGAACCGTTCGGTCAGTGCCAGCCCGTTCATGAGATCGATATTTTCGCGCATTCGGTCCACATGTACGTCGAGCCTTTGGACCAGATCGAGAGCCCATTGCAACGCGCCAGCCGTCAGCAGGAACGTCTCCGGCACGAGCATCCACTCAGCGATCCAGGTGCCGCCGCAACGATCGTGTTCCTGGCCGGCAACCTCGACCATTCCCATCGCCCGTTGGCGTCCCAGCCGTGCGACTGACTCCGCGAACTCCGCGGCCCGCGGGTTCCTTTTATGCGCCATCGCGGAACTGCGCCCGCGCCCGGCGCCGCCCGTTTCGGAAATTTCGCCGATTTCGGTACTGCCGAGGCTGTTCAGATTTTGCGCGATGCGGGCCAGAGTGGTGCAGATATTTCCCAGGCAGAGGGACATTTCCGTGACACTGTCACGCGCGTTGTGCCAATTGGACAACGCCGTACCGAGGCCGAGCGCTTCGGCTATGGACTCTCTAAATTTCAACCCGTCCGGCGACAAAGACGCCAGCGTACCGACCGCACCGCCGAACTGAACCACCTGTATCCGCTGCCGAACCGCATCAAGCCTTTCCTCGTGTCGCAGCAACTCCTCGATCCAGACGGCGACCTTGCCGCCAAAGGTTTGCGGCTGAGCGTGCATATTGTTCGTCCGGCCTATCATCACCGTGTCGCGGTGCTCCCGCGCCAAATTCATGAGCACCTGCCGGTAGGCCACCAATTGCCGTTGGATTTCGTTCAGACCATCGCGAAATTGTAGAACCTTCCCCGTGTCCATAATATCGTATGTGGTAATGCCGTAATGCACCCACATGGCGTGCGCGTCTTCGACCTGTTCGGCGAGTTGTTTGGCCAGCCCGACGATCGGCCGCCCCACATCGACCGTGTCCTCGTGCAATTGTTCGAGGTCCAGTTGTCCGGCGGAAATTTGCGCACAGATCGCCGACGCGGCGTCTTCCGGAATGATGCCGAGCTTTCCTTGCGTCCGCGCCACCGCTTTCTCGACCTCGACCCACGCTTCGGCTGTGCCACTTTCGTTGAAAATCTGCGACATCGCCCGTGTGTCGAACATATGCCGGTAAATCGTCCAGTCGAAAATCGAAGTCGGACTCATTGGATCATTCCTCTGCGTGATGGCCGGGCGCCCGCGCCTTCGCGGGTCCCGCGTTCTCCCATGTTGGCCATTCGTCCACAAGGCGTGCGCGGCGCCCACCTCGCTAAGGGAGAACGCGTCGTATAAGCTGCCGACCAACCAAAAAGAACAAGGGCGACCATCTTGAGGGGACGGGACTACGCGGCGCTGGCGCCGTTCAAGGTACGCAGTTTCCGTTTCCAGTGGCCGGCGGACCTGCTGACCTCTTGGGCCTTCGAAATGGAGACCCTGATCATCGGCTGGTACGTGCTGGTCGAAACCGACTCCGTCCTGCTGCTTACCCTCGTCGGGGCACTGCAATATATCGGTACCCTCGTCGCACCCATGTTCGGTGTTATCGGCGACCGGATCGGCCGCCGAACAGTTCTATGCCTTTTGCGCGGCACCTATTTCGTGCTCGCCGCGACGATGATGGTGCTTGGGCTCACGGGCGAACTGACGCCGCACCATGTGTTCGCGATTGTGTTCTGCACCGGCATGATCCGAAACTCCGACCTGGTCATGCGGAACGCCCTGATCGGTGACACGATGCCGCCGAACCGGTTGATGAGTGCCATGAGCCTCTCACGCACCACCCAGGACACAGCGCGCATTGCCGGGGCCCTGGCGGGCGCCGAGCTGTTCTCCGCACTCGGCATGGGGCAAACCTATATCGTTGTTGCCGCCTTCTATATGGCAAGCCTTTGCCTCACGTTCGGTGTCGCACGCCCGCTAAAGCCCGAGGACGAACTGCCAAAAGCGTCCCCGTGGCGGGACCTGCTCGAGGGCTTGGCGTATGCCTGGCGTACACCGAACGTGCGCGCGATCCTTATTCTGGCCTTTCTGATCAACTTTACGGCCTATCCCGCGACGAACGGATTGCTGCCCTACGCCGCGCGCGACGTGTATCAGGTCGGCGCGACAGGTCTCGGCCATCTGGTTGCGGCCTTTGCTACGGGGGCGTTCATCGGCTCGCTTCTACTGGTCTGGACTGGCGGACCGCGTCGCATTGCACGCTTCATGCTGATCAGTCTGATGCTCTGGTACGTCGCTCTGATTGCCTTTGCACAGCTCACGGATAAGACCTACGCGGTCCTGTTCCTTGTCGTGATCGGCATCGTTCAGGGCATGGGCATGATCTCAATGTCGGTCACCTTGCTGAACATGGTCTCGCAGGAGTTCCGCGGCCGAATTCTCGGCGTGCGCATGCTCGCAGTTTACGGCTTGCCGCTTGGATTGCTGATCGCCGGCGCCGTCATGGAACCAATTGGCTATGCCGGCCTTATCACCATGTTCTGCATCGTCGGCTTGACGAGCGTTGGCTATATCGGTTTCAGCTATCGCAACGTTCTTTGGCATCATCAAATAGGACGGTCATGACCAAAGCCCCTGCCCCGCTTGACGGTGTTCGCGTCCTCGATCTCACGCGCGTCCTGGCAGGACCGTATTGCACCCTGACGCTAAGCGACCTCGGTGCGGAGGTCATCAAGGTCGAGGAACCGACGCGGGGCGACGACATTCGCGGCATGCAGATTTCGGAGCGCCTCGGTATTTCGTCCTACTTTCTCGGCTTGAACCGCAACAAGAAGAGTGTTGGGCTGGACATCCGCACACAGGAGGGACGAGACGTCATCCTCGACCTTGTGCAACGGTCCGACGTGCTGATCGAGAACTACCGGGCCGGGGTCATGGACCGAAACGGGCTCGGCTACGACAGCATCAAGGCGGCCAACTCGTCGATCATCTACGCGGCGATCTCCGGCTATGGCCGCGAAGGCCCCGACAAGGACCGGCCCGGCTATGATCCCGTGGTTCAGGCGGAAAGCGGCCTCATGAGCATGACGGGCGAAAAGGACGGCGCGCCGATGCGTACCGGCATTTCGATGATCGACATCATCACCGGGTTGTTCGCCGGTCAGGCGATCCTGGCGGCGCTTTACGAGCGCGAACAAAGCGGCAAAGGTCAGTATGTCGAAGTCCCCCTGTTCGATTGCGGCGTGAACATGTTGAGCCAGACCGCTATGGCTTATCTGGTCGACAATATCGTGATGAGCCGGGTTGGTAATGCCAGCGAAGCGGCGATGCCGGTTGGCGCCTACCAGGCAACCGACGGCGGTTTCACCATGGCCCTGACCAGTGACCGCCAGTTCGCCGCGTTTTGTACGACAGTTTTGGAGCAGCCGGAGTTGGCCGACGATACCGACTTCGCGACCAACCCAGCGCGGGTCGCCAACAGCGGTCGCTTGGACAGCTTGCTGCGGGAAACATTTGCCACCGCACCGCGCGATCACTGGCTGTCCCGCTTTGCCGAGGCGGGTATTCCGGCGGGCCCGATCCGCGATATCGGCGAAGCGCTCAGGTCACCGGAAGTCGAAGGCCGAAACCTCATCACGGACGCGCCGCACAGCAGTGCCGGCAGGGTCCCGCATATCCGCTCGCCGATGCACTTTTCGCGCACGCCCGTGATCGATCCCGTCGGCGCGCCGCTTCTGGGTGAACATACCGAATGGGTCCTTCGCGATGTGCTCGGACGCAGCGAAACCGACATCGATAATCTTCGCAAAGCCGGCGCAATCCTGTAAGCCTGTCCGGAGACGTCTAGGGAGTGAACCATGACCAGCGAGACACCGCTTGAAATTTCCGTACAGCAATTGAACGAGATGCTGAAGTCCGGCGACTCTTTGACCATCCTGGATGTCCGCGAACCGCAAGAATTGGCGATTTGCAAATTGGAGAACAGTCTCGATATCCCCATGCAAAGCGTACCTGCCAATTTGGATCGGTTGCGCGATGCGGAATTACTGGTCGTCGTGTGTCACTCCGGTATGCGCAGTTGGCAGGTGACCCAGTGGCTGCGCCAACAGGGGATCGACAGCGCCACAAACCTTTCCGGTGGAATCGATAGCTGGGCCCGGGAAATTGACACCAGTATGGCAACGTACTGAACCGGCGCCGACGCTCCGACAAACGAACACTGAAAGATCGACCTGCGCGACACAGGATCCTCTGCCGAGGGATTGCTGGTCGACGGGACGTGACGGGGCCACATCCGGTGAATGGTTAAAACCGGGCCGTATGACGATCGGCCCATGGCGGCGCGACACTAAATCGCGCGTCTCTCAGACGACCGGAAACCAAATTCACTCACGGATTGAGCGATCAATAAGATATTTCTCTTTTTAAGATTAACGCTATAAATAAATGATTTTAAGCAATTAATTTGTTCGCAGAGCGACCATTGACATCACACCAATAGGTTAACAAAGGAATTTGGGTCAATTGACAGGCAAATTTGCCTAAACTTTTACGGACTCTCATCCATTTGGATGACGTTGAGTTCCTCTTATATCCTTACGTTCACAGCTACCAAACAAGCAGCGCAGGCGATGTTCGCCAAGCCTGTACGGCCAAAGGGAATTGGTAGGTAGCTGAGGACATGGACGGAACCACGGATAAACGGAAGGGCCGCAGGACGCTTCGCCAACTGGCGACAGCCGGTTTGCTGGGCGCTTCTTTGTGTGTCCTCTCGGCGGCTGTCCTCGCCGCGCCGTCCTCCAGCGCCGCACCACAGCCGGATATTCAGCCGACAAACCCCACGAAGCCGCTTACCGGCTTGGAGGCGTTGAATGCGCAAATGAATGCGATGCAGGCGGGATTGGAAA
>JAPPPC010000801.1:0-977 GCA_028817685.1 Rhodospirillaceae bacterium | reverse complement strand
ACCCTGTCCTCCGGTGCGCGGGCCGCGGTCAGCATCGACGACGCCTATCGCCTGACGAAGGGCGCCGTCGGCTGGGATTTGGGACCGGAAGGCGCCCGGACGCATACCGGCTTCGTCCCGGTGTCCCCGAAGACCCTGGACGATACCGGGACCGTTCGCGCCGTATCCGGCCCGACCGCGCTCAGCGATGGTATCGCTGCACTGGATGGGTTCCAGACGTCGATCCCGAACGGCCTCTACCGTGTCGTGATCGTCCGCGATGGCGCCCAAGATATCGATCCGCAGGAAAATCCCTTCGGTGGCGAAATCAACGTGAACGGCGCGCCGCTGAACAGTCAGACCGGCAACGTCCGCGATCGCGTACAGCTGACGGCTCAGGGAGAGAAGGTTGCCTCGGCCGCGGGCACCGAAATTCGCCGCACGGCGCAAGGGCTTGCGATCGAAGGCTGGGCGATCGTCGAGAACGGCCAACTGAACGTCAGCTTTGAAGGACTTTCCACGGAACACGCAATCACCGCCATCATCGCCGAGCCGTTCGACATCGAGAAACTCGAGCTGAACCCGTCGGTCATGGACACGCTGGCAGAGTCGCTGGGCGACGTCGAAACCGCGGCCGGCCCGAAAACGCAAAGCAAGCCTGCCGGTCCCCGCTTCGGGCGGGTATTCGGGCGCAGTCAGAGCACCCCGACCGGTTCTGCAGCGGCGGAAGGTAAGAGCGCAAAGTCAGGGGGCAAAACGGCCGGGAGAAGCGCCGGCCGCGCCGCTTCCAGTTCCGAACGGTTCGCCGCGGCGAAAACCCGTCTGGCCGCCGCACCACAACCGACCGAGGAAACACAACCCGCGGAAGAGGAAGAAACCCAATCGCCGGCAACTTCCGACGACGCGCCGCCCTTCGAGGAGCGCCAGATTCTGGTGAAGCGCAGCAGCGGCGAATCCGACGACACCCCTGGAGTCGCGGGCGCCCTGGGAAGCTTGTT
>JAPPPC010000469.1 GCA_028817685.1 Rhodospirillaceae bacterium | reverse complement strand
GCGGTGCTCACCGATCCGTCCTTCGATTACGACCGCATCTGCTTGCCGCCCGCCACCTATGCGCAGGAGAATCAAAAATTCGATCACCGGCTGCCCGCTGCCATCGACTTCGTCCGCAAACACAAGCTGAACGAGGTCTTCGAGGGCGATTGCGACGATGTCGGCATCATCGTGCAGGGCGGGCTGTACAACTCGGTGATCCGCGGGCTGCAGCAGCTGGGGCTGGCGGACGCCTACGGCCATGCGCGGCTGCCGATCATGGCCTTGAACGTGACCTATCCGCTGGTCGATGACGAGATCACCGCCTTCTGTGCCGGCAAGCGCACCGTCCTGGTGGTCGAAGAAGGCCATCCGGATTTCCTGGAGCAGGCGATCAACGTCATCCTGCGCAAAGCCGATCTTCAAACCCGCGTCGTCGGCAAGGACGTCCTGCCGATGGCGGGCGAATACACCCTGGCCGTCGTTATCGCCGGCCTGACTAAGTTCGTCGAGGGCGCGGTGCCGCAGGGCGTGGACCATGCCGATGTGGCGCAGCGCGGCGCCGATGTGGCCTCGAACAAGACACGCGCGATGGAATTGCTGGGCAAACCGACGCCGGCGCGGCCGCCCGGCTTTTGCACGGGGTGCCCGGAGCGGCCGGTTTTCACCGCCATCAAGCTGGTGGAGAAGGAGGTCGGCGAGATCCATGTCGCGGCCGATATCGGCTGCCACACCTTCTCGACACTGCCGCCCTTCAACATCGGCAATTCAGTGCTGGGCTACGGGCTCGGTCTTGCCAGCGCCGCCGGGGTCGGGCCCGCCTTCGGCGACAAGCGGGTCGTCAGCATCATGGGCGATGGCGGGTTGTGGCATAACGGGCTGACCTCCGGCGTCGCCGGCGCCGTGTTCAACCAGACGGATTCCGTGCTGGTCATCATGAACAACGGCTACAGCTCGGCGACCGGTCAGCAGCACATCCCGTCAACGGGCACCAATTCCCGCTCGGAGCCGACCGGCCAGAACATCCGCGAGGCGCTGAAGGGGCTTGGCGTCAAATGGCAGCGTACGGTCACGACCTACGAAGTCGGCAATATGATGAAGACCCTGCGCGAGGCGTTGTCGACCAAGACCAAGGGCCTCAAGGTCATCATCGCCGAAAGCGAATGCCAGCTCGCCAAGCAGCGCCGCATTCGGCCCCTGAACCGCAAGAAGCTGGAGTCCGGCGAGCGGCTGGTGCGCACCCGCTTCGGTGTCGATGACGATGTCTGCACCGGCGACCATTCCTGCATCCGGCTGAGCGGCTGTCCGTCGCTGACCATCAAGCCGAACCCGGACCCGCTGCGCAAGGACCCGGTGGCGCATGTCAACAATGGCTGCGTCGGCTGCGGGCTGTGCGGCGAGACGGCGGACGCCGCGACCCTGTGTCCGAGCTTCTACCGGGCCGATATCGTGCAGAATCCGAGTGCCTGGGACCGCTGGCTGGACAAGGTCCGGCGCACAGTCATCGGTTTCCTGCAGGGTCCGCCGGCGGTGGCATGACGGCGCTTGCCAACGAACCGCGGCCGACCACGATCCTGATCGGTGCGCTGGGCGGGGAAGGCGGCGGCCTGCTGACCAACTGGCTGGTCGCGGCGGCCAAAGCGGGCGACCTGCCGGTGCAGAGCACCTCGATCCCCGGCGTGGCGCAGCGCACCGGGGCCACGACCTACTATCTCGAAGTCTTCCCGACACCGACGGCGGAGCTGAACGGCCAGTCGCCGGTCCTGTCGCTCTATCCCGGCCCGGGCAATATGGACATCGTCGTCGCCTCGGAATTGCTGGAGGCCGGCCGTGCCATCGAGAACGGTTTCGTCAGCCCGGACCGCACGACCTTGATCGCGTCGACCCACCGCATCTTCGCCATCGCGGAGAAGTCGGCCATGGGCGACGGGCGGCATGACAGCGACACGGTGCTGGCCGCGGCGCGCGAGATGGCGCAGACCACGATGCTGTACGATCTGGCGCAGGCGGCGGCGGCGGAGAAGACGGCGCTCAACGCCGTGCTGCTCGGCATGATTGCGGGATCGGGCAAGCTGTCCCTGCCGGACACGGCCTATAAGGATGCGATCACGGCGCAGGGCGTCGCGGTCGATGCCAATTTGCGCGGTTTTCAGGCCGGCCTGACCCTGGCGCGGGTCGGGGCGGAACCGGCGGACCCGGACGTGCCGCGCCCGCCGGAGCAGCGTATTGAGATCGATTTTCCGGCCGCCGTCGCGGAGTACGCGGCGCATGGGGTCGCCCGGCTGGTCGATTATCAGGACCTGAAGTACGCGCGGCTGTACCTAGACCGGGTCAAGCGGGTGCTCGCGATCGACGAGGTGGGCAAGGACTGGCGGCTGACGCGTGAAACGGCGCGCTACCTGGCGCTGTGGATGAGCTACGAGGACGTGATCCGGGTCGCCGACCTCAAGACCCGTGCCGACCGCGCGCAGCGGGTCCGTGCTGAGGTGGGCGCCAAACCGGACGAGCCGGTCCATGTCACCGAATTCCTGAAACCCGGCGTCGAGGAGGTCGCGTCCCTGCTGCCGCCCGGCCTAGGCGCTGCGCTCTCGGGCTGGGCCGCTCGACGTGATCTGACGCACAAGCTGCATGTCGCGCGCCGCGTGCGGACGGACACCATCACCGGCTTCCTGCAACTCTGGCTGCTGGCGAAGCTGCGCATCTGGCGGCGGCGCACCTATCGATTTGCCCAGGAGCATACGCTGATGGAGCGTTGGCTCGATGCCGTCATATCGCTCGCTCCAAAGGATTACGCGTTCGCCTTCGAACTGGTGGAATGCGCCAACCTGCTAAAGGGGTATGGCGAAACGAGCGCCCGCGGTCATGGCAATTTCTCCAGCGTTTTCGATACGCTGGTTGCCCCGGCGCTTGCGGGCGGGGACATGGACGCGGGTCGGTTGAAAGCCGCACGGGAAGCGGCGTTGGCCGACCCGGAAGGCCAGGCCTTGGGGCAGGCGCTGACCGGCTAGACGGCGCTAGAGGCGTTTAGAGATTCCTAAGTCCATTACCTTACATCGCTGCCACATGATCGTAACTGTGGTGACGACAAAGGTGGAACGAGTGATCTTTAGAGCGCTGTGCATTGCCCTGACAGCAATAGCGACTTTGTCGCCAATGCGAAGCAATGCCGCATCCCAGGGTTATGAAGTCGTTGAGTCGAACGGCTTCGCCTATCGCATCGTTTCCGAAGGCCCGTTGCGGGGAAGGGTCGCTTGGGCATTCGACGATCCGGACGAGGGTTCCGATCCGCTGGGTCTGTTGCTGCACCATTTGCATGGCGCCGAAGAGATTGTTTGGGCGAGCTATAAACCGACGCATCCGCAAATTGTCGCGGCCTTGCGCGGTCACGCGCGTGCCGTTGGTGTCTATGACCGCAACTACTGCGGCAGTGCGTGCGCCGCAGCTTATAAAGATGACGATCGGGTTACGTCTGTTGCGCGCGGTGTCTACAAGCCGCGCAGCAAGCGAAAATGGTTCGTGATGCACCACAAGTTTGCGGTCCTGAACCAGGGGAAGGACGACACTGCTGCAATCTTTACCGGTAGCTTCAATTGGAACGTGCGCGCTGCCACACTCAACTACGAAAACATCGTCTATATCAAAAGCGCCAAGGTCGCTGCCGCCTATCGCAGAGAGTATGAACGGATTGCCGGTCGCGGCGAGGGCAACGAGGGCCCGGTTCGCGACGGCGATATTACTGTTGCCTTCAATGCGGACGTCGTCGCCTTATTGACGGCTCGCATCGAGGCCGCGCAATCGGAAATTCTGGTCGCAAGCTGGACGATCAATGTGGCTTCGAAGAAGAATCCCAACCCCGTGTACGATGCGCTGAAGTCGGCCGTAGATCGAGGCGTGCGCGTCCAGATACTTACCGATGCCCACAAGGCGAAGCAGCGGAACTACGGCCATATGGATGTCATCAAGGCGCATATGCCGAGGAAGAAAGGCCACATGCACCACAAGTTCTTGATAATCGATGGGGAGTACGTTGTTACCGGCAGCGCCAATTTCGTGACAAAGGCGCTTTCGGGCAATGACGAAAACATGGTCGCGATCCGGAGCCCGGCGATGGCGGCGTCATTTATCGAACATTGGGATGAAATGGTGTCGGCGGTGCGTTAGCGGTTTTGCTATCCCATTAACGCTCAAGAATACGAACCGACGGCCAGCCCCACGCGGTGTCAGCAACGGGATTGCAGCGCCTTTTGACTCTGACCCCTTCCTTTCGCCATCATCAAAGTTACCGTATGTGAGGCACCGGTTTTCTCGCGAACTAGGAGCAAAGCATGGCGATCGAGGTCATTGAAACCGCGGCACCGGTCGGAGCCGAAATCCGCGGCGTCGACCTGTCAGGCCCGCTCGGCGACAATCTGTTCCGTGCGGTCGAGGACGCTTTCAACGCGCATGGTGTGATCTTTTTCCGGAACCAATCGATCACGCCGGACGGGCTGCTCGCCTTTACCGAACGTTTCGGCGCGTTGCAGTTCAACGTGTTCGGCGAAGATCACGGTCTCGAAGACCATCCCGGCGTCGTCGTGATTTCCAATATCGAGGAAGATGGCCGCGATATCGGTGTGAAAAGAGCTGGACAGCACTGGCACAGCGATATGTGCTACACGGCCAATCCGCCGCGGGGCACGATCCTATGCGCTCGCGAGATTCCGCGGCAGGACGGGCTCACCTTGGGCGATACCTGTTTCGCGGCGACCCATGCCGCTTATGACGATCTGCCGAAGGCGATGAAGGACCGATTGGCCGGCCGACGTGCAGAGTTCGATTTCGCCGGCCGCAAGCGCGCCCAGGTCATCACCCAGGATCAGCGCGAACGATTTCCGCCGGTGTCCCACCCCATCGTCCGGACCCATCCCCATACCGGAAGTAAATGCCTTTATGTAATGCGCGACGACTGCACCGGTATCGAAGGGATTGAACAGGATGAGGGGCGGCGGCTGATCGAAGCGCTGGCCGATCACATTATTCGGCCGGAATACATCTACCGCCACCAGTGGCAGGAAGGCGATGTGCTAATCTGGGACAACTGCACGGTGCAGCACCTGGCGATCCAGGACTACGACCTGCCACACCGGCGTTTGATGCACCGCACGACCTTCGCCGCAGAGGCGCCGCCAGCCTAAGTTCAAATATACGTACGGCAGGCGCTCTAATTCATGCGCCGTTCTGCCGTCCGAGCTATAGTCCCGGTCGGCCTGGGGAGGTGTAGCATTTGTTCAAAGGAGTGAGATTGACGGCGGCAAGTGGCGGGGCAGCGTTGTGCCTGGCCGTTTCCGTGTCATCGTTCGCGGGCGGCGGGCCCGATATCGAGGCGGGGGCGTCGCTCGCGGCTAAGCTATGCGCACGCTGCCATGCGATCGGTGCTACGGGGACGAGCCCCCATGAAGCCGCGCCGCCGTTCCATACATTTGCGCAAAAATGGCCGCTGGAGAACCTTGAAGAGGCACTCGCGGAAGGAATTGTCGTCGGTCACCCAGCGATGCCGGTCTTCGAACTGTCGACCGACGAAATCGACGATCTCATCGGGTATTTAGGAACCTTGCAATGACGGATACAGAAACGACCGGTTCTATCGTCTGGCGACCCTCGGACGAATTGCGCCGCGAAAGCCGCATGCAGGCATTTCTCGATCAGGCCGGGCTGCCGGATCGTGCTGCTCTTTGCGAACGGGCCGACGCTGATCCCGCCTGGTATTGGAATGCGTTGCTGAAATTTCTCGATATCCGTTTTTATAAGCCCTACAGCCAGGTTCTGGACACGTCGAAGGGGATTCAGTGGCCGGTCTGGTGCGTCGATGGGACGACCAACGTCGTGCTCAACTGCATCGACAAGCATCGCGGCACGGAGATTTGGGACAAGGTCTGGATCGAATGGGAGGGTGAGGACGGCGCGACGCGCTCGCTCACCTATGCCGACATGGATGCCGAAATCTGTCGTTTTGCGGCGGCGCTGAAGGCTCGCGGCATCGGCAAAGGCGATGTGGTCGGTCTCTATCTGCCGATGCTGCCGGAGAGCTTCGCGGCGATGTTTGCGATCATGAAGATCGGCGCCGCCGTATTGCCCCTGTTTTCCGGTTTCGGACCGCAGCCGATCGCGGTGCGCCTCAACGATGCCGAGGCGAAAGCGGTCGTGACCGTGGATGGCACGCTGCGGCGCGGCAGCGAAGGCGCCATGAAGGCGGTACTCGATGAGGCGCTCGCGGAGTGCCCGACGGTCCAGTCCGTATTCGTGGTCAAGCGGCTGGGCGAGCGGATCGCCTGCCCGATGACCGAGGGCCGCGATCACTGGTGGCATGAGGCGACGGCGGGCCAGCCGACCGACACGCCGACGGAGGAGATGGACGCCGAAGATATGGCGTTCCTCGTCTACACCTCGGGAACGACCGGGAAGCCGAAAGGCGTGATCGCCACCCATTGCGGATCGATCAGCAAGCTCGCTCTCGATATCGGCCTATGTTTCGATTTTAAGCAATCCGACCGGATGATGTGGGTCAGCGACATGGGTTGGGTCGTCGGACCCTTCACCGGGCTGGCGACAAGCTTCTTCGGCGGATCGTTGGTCGTCGCCGAAGGCACCCCGGACTATCCCGACACCACGCGCCATTGGCGTCTGATGCAGGATTATGGCGTCACCTGGCTCGGCATCGCGCCGACGACCGTGCGCGGCATGATGCGCTATGGCGACGAGGTCGACGGTTTCGACTATTCAAAGCTGCGTATCATGGCGTCGACCGGCGAGCCCTGGACGGAAGCCGCCTGGCGCTGGCTGTTCGAGCGGGTCGGCGGCGGGCGATCGCCGATCCTGAACTATTGCGGCGGCACGGAATGTTTCGGCGGCATTATTTCGAGCGGCATCCTGGAACCGATGAAGCCGGGCACCTTCTCCGGTCCGATGCCGGGAACGGGCGCGCAGGTCGTCGACGCGGACGGCAACCCGGCGCCGCCGGGTGTGCTTGGCGAACTGGTCATGACAACGCCCTCGATCGGAAACACGCGCGGCCTGTGGCGCGACGACGAGCGCTATCTCGACGGCTATTGGAGCATGTATGGCGACAAGTGGCGCCAGGGCGATTGGGCGATGATCGACGAAGACGGCTACTGGTATGTGACCGGCCGCTCGGACGACGTCATCAACATTTCCGGCAAGCGGACCGGGCCGACGGAAATCGAAGGCGCTCTCATGTCGAGCGGCCGTATCTCCGAGGCCGCCGTGATCGGTGTGCCCGATCCGGTGAAAGGCGCTGCGCTGTGCTGCGTGTGCGTGCCGATGCCGGACGAGGCCTCCGATGACGAGCTGCGGGGCGCGCTCTCCAACGCGGTGACCGACGCGCTGGGCCGCTCCTACCGGCCGCGCGATATCCTGTTCGTCTCCGACCTGCCCAAGACCCGCAACATGAAGATCATGCGCCGGGTCGTGCGGTCCGTCGTTCTGGGCGAACCGGCGGGCGATCTGTCGTCGCTGGACAATCCGGAGG
>JAPPPC010000583.1 GCA_028817685.1 Rhodospirillaceae bacterium | reverse complement strand
AATCTGTCTTCCGCCGCGATGACGCCGTCACCTCGGCGAACATCCAATCCGTGCGCTTGACCAGCATGTGATCCGGTTCGCCCGGCACGCGCAGCGCGAAGTGATTGTAGGTCATGTCGTTGACGCCGTAATGCGCCAGCACGCGGTGCCCCGCCGCCAGCTCGACGCGCGCTTCCCATTCTTCGGCGCTCACACGCTCGCGGATGCTGTCACCCTTCTCAACCAGTTGGATCGCCATGCCATCTCTCCTTGCCTGAAACCAGCGGGGATTGAACCGCCCTGCCCCGCTGGTGTCAAATTGAACGCTATTCACACACAAGGGAGCGGAAAATGGGACGGTAGGCAGGCAAGCGGGCGGTGATTACGGGCGCCGGGTCGGGTATCGCGCGGGCGGCGACCCAGATGTTCGTTGCAGAAGGCGCGCAGGTCGCGGTCGCGGAGATCGACGAAGAAAAAGGTCAGGCCAGCGCCGCGGAAGCCGGCGAGGCCGCCTTCTACATCCGCACCGACGTGACCGACGAGGCCAGCGTCGAAGCGACTATGGCGGAGGCGAAGGACCGGCTCGGCGGTATCGACATCCTGTTCAACTGCGCCGGCGGCTCGCTGCTCGACGACAATTCGGTGACAGAGGTCGATATGTCCGTCTGGGACCACACCATCCCGCTCGACCTGCAAGGGCCGTTTCTGTGCTGCCGTCACGGCGTGCCGAAGCTGATCGAGAGCGGCGGCGGGTTGATCGTCAACGTCTCCTCGGTGGTCGCGCTGCGCGGCAACCACCCGGCCCATGTCTACTCCGCGGCCAAGGGCGGGATCATTTCGCTGACCCGCAGTCTCGCCGGCGTCTATTCCGAACAGGGCGTGCGCGCCAATGCGATCTGTCCCGGCCTGATCAAGACCCAGCGCATCCTCGACCGCTATATCGAGCGGGAGCGGCCGAATTCGCGCGTCGGCTCGGTCGGCACGTTCGAAAGCTATCCGTTCGGGGTCGGCGAGCCGGAGGACATCGCCAACATCGCCCTGTTCCTGGCATCGGACGAGTCGCGCATGGTCAATGGCGCCATCATCCCAGCCGAGGGCGGCATCTCGGCTTACTAGCCGGTGTCAGTCTGATGGTCGCGCGGCACCAAGCCGCCGATCAGCGAAGCCCGTTCCGACAGTTCAATCCAATTGCCGTCCGGGTCGCGTACGAAGGAGTAGCGCACGGTATCGCCCAGGGTGCGGGGTGGCCGCCCTTCGGTCCCGCCGCGCGCGCAGGCCCAGCCATGCGCCTGGTCGCAATCGTAGATTTGCAGCGTGAAGTAGCGCAAACCGACCCCCGGTAACACGCCGACAATCGGCGCCGAAGAATCCTGTTCCAGCCAGATCTGCGACTGGCCGCAGGCGAACCGGCCGTCACCAAGATCGGTCAGGCCAAGACCATCGCGGTAGAACGCCGACGACACCGACAAATCACGCACCTGTAAACGCAGCGCCAGATTGAACGGCGCCGCGTCGTCTTTCGTTACAAGGGAGACGGCGTTGCCATCGGGGTCGCGCAGTTCCTGGTGCGTTGCGCTTTCTTCCCGCGGAATTACAAGACCAGCCATCCCGGTCGGCCGATTTCCGTCGAGCGCGTCGCGGCTATGGTTCACCTTGATGATCGAGCCGCCGCAATGATGGCGCAATTGATGGACGCCACCGCCCAGCTTACCGAGATGATCGAATTCCAACCCGACCGTATGTTGCCAGAATTCGAGTTGCGGCTGCCGTTGGTTGGTATAGAGACCAATATCGAGTTGCGGCTTAGCGAGCCGCATTGGGTTATCCGGCACCGGTTGCGGCCTACTGGAATGTTTCCATCTTCGCGTCGTCGCCCGGGACGGGAGAATAATTGAACGTGCCGCGCTGACGCACCGCGTCCGCCCCGCCGAACCGCTCGATATGGGTCAACTGATCGGTTTTGGCGCGGTAGTCCGCCTCTTCAGGATCGACGATAGCGCGAAGCTTGGCCTCCAATTCGGCCATTTTCGAACCACCTTCGCCGGATAGATCCTGGGTCTCGAAAGGATCGAGCTGCAAATCGAAATACTGCGTCGGCATATCCACGTGATAGATGAGCTTGTCGTAGCCGTCGCGCAGCATATAGCTGCCGGTTTTCGACGATTGCGAATGAAACTCGCCGAAGCCGAGCCGCGGCGCCGCTTTTCCTTGCATTGCCGGCCACAGCGAAATTCCCGAAAGGTCCGTGTCTTCCTTGGTCGAGAAACGTGCGCCCATCGCTTCAACGATGGTCGGGTACAAATCGACATGCGATGCGATCTGGCTGACCGACCGCCCTTCCGGAACCCCGGGGCCCGCCATGATTAGGGGCACCGCCATGGAATGATCGTACAGCACCGACTTGCCGAACAGCCCGTGATTGCCGGCGGCTTCGCCGTGATCGCTCGTATAAATCACCCGGGTCGTCGGCAACAGACCGAGATCTTCAACCGCACCCATCACCTGCCCGATCTGCTCGTCGACATGGGTGATCAAACCGCAATAGCCGGCAACGGTACGCCGGACCCATTCTTCATCCAGCGGCTCTTCGAAGTTATCGACACGGCGGACGTGATTGACCGCGGGGTGATCCGGCCGGCTTTCCGCATCGAACTGCACCGGCAAGGGCATATGCTCCGGCGGATACAGATCGTAGAGCCGTTTGGGAATTGCGAAAGGCGGATGCGGGCTGGCATAGGACACCAGCAAGACCCAGGGCTTGTCGAGCCGCGCCCCTTCCTTGTTAAGCCATTCAACAGCGTGTTTGGTGATGTCGCGGTCGTAATTCTGATAATCCGCTTCGCCGACGCCCGAACGGCTGTACATCTCACGCGGCCCCGATCGCGGCGGCACGCCGTCTTCGGTCGCACGCAGCAACCCGATCAGCGCGCCCTTCCCTTCGACGATATGCATGGGAATGATTTCTTCGGTGAATCCGTTGTCATTGTCTCCCGATTGGAAATGCAGCTTTCCGATCGAAGTGACCGTCGCGCCGCTATCCCGGACCCGGTGATGCCAGGTTGGTATCTTGCCGTCATAGGCAAGCGCATTGTCCCAGTAGCCGGTCAGGTGCGGGTAGCGACCAGTGGCCAATGCCGCCCGCGACGGGCAGCACAACGGGCTCGCGCAATAGGCGTTGTCGAAGCGCACGCCGCGTTCGGCGATCTGGTCGAGGATTGGCGTCTGAACGACGGGGTGCCCGTAGGCGCCGACGAAATTTCGCGTGTGATTGTCGGACAGAAACACGATCAAGTTTGCGGCGTCGGTCATGCGACTTCCTCCAATCGCTATTCGAGCACAAGGCGCGGGAAGTAAAACGAGACGATCCAGTTGGGCTGGTCGACGATCTCGGATATGCGCAGGTCTGCGCAGACGCTGCATAGCATATAGGCCTCTTCCGGCGCCATGCCGTGCCGGGCGGTCAACAGGTCGATCATGCCGGACACCGCGTCGCGGGCGCCGGCCATGAGGTCCGGCCCGACACCGGTGGTCACCTCGTAGCCCTTCGCATCCAGATGGCGCGTCACCGGGCCCGGGGTCGTGAAGCGAGGAAAAGCCGGCGCCGCCCCCTTGATCAGGTCGAGCCGCACGGTCACATCCATGGGGCTCTCTATCGCGGTCCCGCACACCTCCCCATCGCCCTGTGCCGCATGAGTATCCCCCAGCGACAAGAGAGCGCCTTCGACCTCGACCGGCAGGTACAGGACGCTCCCGGCCGCCAAATCGCGGATATCCATGTTGCCGCCAACCCGGCGCGGCGGCACGATGCTATGGGTGCCCGGTTCCGCCGGGGCCACACCGACCGTTCCCGCGAACGGCTTCAGGGGAACCTGGCCGAACTCGCCGAAAAGAGCCGGCGCCAGATTGTCCGCGTCGTAGGACCAGATATGCAGCGCGGGCTGGTCGAATTGGTCGGCAAGAAGACCGAAGCCGGGAATGTTCGCGGTCCAGCCCCAGCCGGACGGCCGATAACTTTCCAACGTCACCTGCAGCGCGTCGCCGGGCATCGCCCCCTCGACCCGGATCGGGCCCGTCACAGGGTTGACCTTGCCAAAATCCAGCGACGCGATATCAGCAACGGTCGAGTTGGGCGACAGCTGACCGCCGGAACTATCGACGGTTTCGATCGTGACCGTTTCGCCCGGGTCGACCGTGAGGATTGGCGGGTTGGCGTTGTCCCAACCGATATGATGGTCGTGCCGATGAATCGTGTGGTTTGCATGCATAACGGCACCCTTCATTTTCCAAATTCATACTCCGCCATCCTGTCGAAGCCGGTCAACCGGTTGATCTAGGGTGGCCTATGACGCCGAAAACTTCGAGCGCACCCGAAGCTTAGACCCTCCGTCGGATGCGACAACGCCACCATTCACATCATTGTACGCTCAAAATTGGTGCCGCCGATGCAAACCTACACCGTAAAGACCAAAGAGGGCGCCGCGATCGCGCTGTTCCGCAAGCCGGCGCAGGAAGCCCCGAACGCCATGCGGACGCCCATCCTATACGTTCACGGGGCGACCTTTCCGACGCGGCTTAGCATTGGCTTCCCCTTCGACGGATTCTCTTGGATGGATGATCTGTCCCAGGCGGGTTTCGGCGTGTGGTCCCTCGACTTTCTGGGATATGGCGATTCGGATCGTTATCCCCCTACCGCTGATCAAACGACGCCTAAGACCTGTGGCCGTACGGCTGACGCGGTTTCCCAAATTGAAACGGCCGCGGACTTCATCGCCCAGGCAAGCGGGGTCGGAAAAATCTCGATTGTCGCCCATTCCTGGGGAACCCTGCCGGCGGGCTCCTATTGCGGAAGCCATCCCGAACGTGTTGAAAGATTTGTGATGTTCGGTCCCATCGCCCTTCGGGAAGGCACTGCTTCGGCTGAACCAACGCCTCCACAGCTCTTCGTTACGGTACCGGAGCAGCATGCCCGGTTTACCGCGGACGTACCACAGGGACATCCACCCGTTTTGGCTGAAGCGAATTTTCCCGAATGGGGTGAACGATATCTGGACAGCGATCCGACCAGCCGAATGCGTGTTCCCCATGCCGTCGCCGTCCCCTCTGGTCCCGCTGCGGATATCCGTGCCGCCTGGAGTGGCCTGTATCCGCACGATCCAGGGAAGGTTTTGGTGCCGACACTGATCGTTCGGGGTGAATGGGACAGTCTCTGCAATGATGCCGATGCCCGCTGGCTTTTTGATGCCTTATGCGCCTGTCCGGAAAAGCAAGACGTTAAAATTTCACACGCAACCCACCTGATGCATCTCGAACGCAATCGCTTCGCGCTATACGAGGCGTGCCGCACATTCTTGGCCCGTCCCTGTCCGGACCGGTAACCGATACACGGCGCCGCATCTGGCATTCATTCGTGGCAGGACGTAGTTTTGTACCGGACACAGAGGAGGCGAAAAGATGCGGATCGGTCTGTTTACGGCAATGCAATGGTCACCGGAGGAAGATCCCGCGGCGGTGCTGGCGGCGCAACGCGAACAGGTACGCGCGGCCCGCGATAACGGTTTCGACGCGCTGATCATGGGTCAGCACGTACTCACCGGACCGATGGGCATGTTTCAGCTAACGCCGCTGATGGGACACCTGATCGAGGATGCCAAGGGCATGCAAATCGGTCCCGGCGTTCTCCTGCTTTCCATGATGAATCCCACCCTGGTCGCCGAAGAGGCCGCCACCATCGACTGGATGAGCGACGGCAACTACGTCCTGTGCGCCGGACTTGGCTACCGGCCGGAGGAATTTCAGGCGATGGGGGTCGAAATGCGGCAGCGGGTGAGCCGGCTGACCGAGGGGCTCGAGATCGTCAAACGCTTGTGGACAGAAGAGTCCGTCACGCATCACGGCACGCATTTCCAGCTCGACGACGCCAAGGCCAGCGTCAAGCCGAAGCAGAACCCGCGGCCGCCGATCTGGCTTGGCGGCGATGTCGAGGCGGCGGTCCGCCGCGCTGCCCGCATTGCCGACGCCTGGTGCGTCGCGCCGACCCTGTCCACGGAGTCGATGCTGAAATATATCGACGTGTTCCGTGAAGAGCGGCAGCGAACGGGTCAATCCGTTGACGTCAGCCATCCTATCATCCGGGAAGTGTTCGTCGGCCGCGACGTGGCCCACGCCCGTGCGGTCAGCCGCGGCCCCCTCCTCTACAAGTACAGCGCCTACGCTTCCTGGGGTCAGGGGGAGACGACGCAGGGCGATTTCGACAACGCGTTCGATGATTTCGCAAAGGGCCGTTTCCTGATCGGTGATGCCGAACAGGTGAAAGACGAAATCCTGCACTACGGCGAAATCACCGACAGCGATCAATTGATCTTCCGCATTCAATGGCCGGGCCTTGAGCATGCGGAAGCGATGGGCAATATCGAGCGCATCGGTAAAATCATCGCGAATCTCGCTTGACCGAATGGGTCGTTGACGTCCCGACAAGGACGTGCGACCCAAACCCATCGCAACAAGCCGAGGGCCTGATATGAGCAAAATCGAGACTGTCGAACAGTTGAGGCAGGTTTACAAACCTGCGTTGGGCCGATCCGTCGAAAAGGAACTCGACTACCTCGACCCCCATTGCAAGAAATTCATCACCCTCGCGCCATTCGTCGCCGTCGCGACGCAAGGCGTCGACGGGTTGGGCGACGTCGCCCCCCGGGGCGAGTACCCGGCGGTTGCCAAAGCGCTCGACGATCATACGGTCCTCATCCCCGACCGACCGGGCAACAACCGGCTCGACAACTATACGAACCTCCTGGAGAATCCGAAGGTCTCGCTTCTCTTCCTGATCCCCGGTGTCAACGAAACGCTGCGCATCAACGGGGTCGGCGAAATCCGCACCGACGCAGAACTGTTGGAGCTGTTTCCCGTAGCCGGCAAACTGCCGATCACCGTTCTGCACGTGACGGTTCACGAGGCCTATTTGCACTGTGCAAAGGCGTTGATGCGGTCGAAACTGTGGTCGCCCGACGCGATTTTGGATCGGTCGGTTCTGCCATCCATGGGCCAGATGATTAAGGACCAAACCAAATCCAAGGACCCGGTCGAAAGCCAGGAGGCCATGGAAGCCCGGTACGAGAAAGTTCTTTACTGACCGACGTCCGCTGCCCCTGGACAGGCCGGCGCAAAAAGCGAGAATTCCGCGCACCGGTCACCAAGAGGAGCAGCCCCAGCGATGAGTTTCGAAAAACCCTATGAAGGGCTCCGTGTCGTCGATCTGAGCCAAGGTGTTGCGGGGCCATACTGCGCGATGCTGCTCGGACGGCACGGCGCCGACGTTATCAAGGTCGAGCCCATCGACGGCGACTGGTCACGTATGCTGGCCCCGGTCTATGGCGATCACACCGCCTATTCGATCCCGGCCAATGTCGGCAAGCGTAGTCTCGCAGTCGACCTCAAGTCGGATGCTGGCAAAGCCATCGTCGAGCGTCTGCTGCCCGACGCGGATGTCTTCCGGGAAGGATTTCGGCCCGGCGTCATCGACCGGCTGGGCTT
>JAPPPC010000314.1 GCA_028817685.1 Rhodospirillaceae bacterium | reverse complement strand
ATCTATCCGGTGCTGTTCGGCAGCGTCATGATTGGTTTGGGCGCCCTATTGGCCGGGCAATCCGACGGAAAATGGACGCTGTATTTGGCGAACGGCGTCTTGATTGGACTATTCGGCAAGCCCGCGATGATCGCACCTCTCGTCGCCAACGCGACCCGGTGGTTCGATCGAAGACGCGGGCTCGCCGTCGCCATCATCGCTTCCGGTCAAGGTGTGGCAGGTGCCTTCTGGCCGCCCGTTCTTCGCTATGTCTCAGACATTACCGATTGGCGCGATACCTATTTCTACTACGGAATATTCGTGCTCGTAACGATGGTCCCCCTCGCCCTGCTGCTTCGCAGCAAGCCGAAACCGGCAGCAGTATCGGCAACCGGCGACGGTGCCGGTGTTAGCGCCATTCTCGGCATGTCGCCCAATCTGGTGCATGTAATTTTATGTTTAGCGACGATCGGCTGCTGCGCCGGCATGGCGATGCCAATCGTTCACCTTGTTAGCCACGCCACGGATCTCGGCTTTACCCGGACGCGAGCGGCGGAGCTGCTCTCCCTGCTGTTCGCCACCGCCTTCGTCAGCCGTATCGCGTTCGGCATGCTGGCGGATCGGATCGGCGGCACGCGGACCCTGTTGGTCGGCTCAAGCTGCCAGGCCATCATGCTAGCCGCCTTCGCTTTCGTTGAAAGCCATATAGGCCTCTATATCTGCGCGTTCCTGTTCGGACTTGGTTTCTCCGGCATCATGCCCTGTTATCCCTTGATCATCCGCACGCTGTTTCCGGTGACGCAGCTCGGCTGGCGGATCGGCTGGCAGTACCTGTTTGCAGCCATCGGCATGGCTCTCGGCGGCTGGCTTGGCGGGGCGATCTTCGATGCGACGGGTGGCTACAGCGACGCGTTCCTGACGGGCGTCGGCTTCAACCTGATGAATCTCGGACTGATCGGGTTTCTCTATGTTAGCCAAATAAAGATAGGCGGGTCCGCGCAGGCAGCGTGAGCTTTGTTTCAGCTCACCCCGAACCGTTTCGTCAGGATATCCAGTCCGCGGCGCAGAATCTCGTAATGCCCGCGCGGTATGAATTCCTGCAAGCAGACGACGCTGACGATAGTGTCGGAGCCGATCGGCCCGACGGCGCGGATTGCCTCCACGAAACGGCGATGATGTGCTTCTGAGGTAATCTGTACACCCTCGGCACTACCGCGGCTGACCATCTCACGATACGGCGCAACAACTCGCGGTGTTCTGCCCGTACGGTTCCAAAGTTCCCGGAGAATTAGCCCGGCGTCGCGCTGAACA
This sequence comes from Rhodospirillaceae bacterium, assembly GCA_028817685.1. Taxonomy (GTDB): domain Bacteria; phylum Pseudomonadota; class Alphaproteobacteria; order UBA8366. The sequence continues at coordinate 6,242 of JAPPPC010000314.1, read as the reverse complement.
ACCGAGATGACCCGGTTACGCCGGTAGATATAAAGTGGGTCGTCGATCTCTATAGCGCGGACCCGGTCGCGGTTCTTTGTGTCCTCCGCATCCGCCGGTACCGCTTCGGCAACCATCGGGCCGTGTTGCCCCCGTTCCGCAGTACCGAAATCGCTATAGAGTTTAGCGGGTGTCCGTTTGGCGTTCCGGGATCTGCGTTTGGCACGCTGCGGCATGAAGCACTCCTTCAGGTCTCGAAATTGTCTGTTTGGTCAACGGTGTTGATCCAGCGTAAAGCGGCCCTGTCACTTGCTGGGCCACGATCATCAAACCGGCACCCCTCCAAAGCGCTCGCAAACGCAGATTCAGCCGCTTCTGTCGGCAGAATGGCGGGCATCTTACTGTCGCGACGGTCACGCTTCGTTTTCAAAACTCCCGCCATGGCGCTTCCAAGCAAGGCGGGCACATACGGTTGCCCCAACCAGAGGATTTGAAGCTGTGGCCACAACACAAACAGGTGCGGATAGCAGGAACATTGGCGGCGGGACGGCCCGACTCCGCGGGGGGTCCCTTTTTGCGCGGCTTGTGCCGCCGTTTCTTTCGTTCTGTCATTCAGACTATATAATAGGCTATTTCCTATTTGACAACAGGCATATTCCTATTTAAATGGTCCTATCGATACCGGATGGGTGACGCCATGGCAAAGCAACGAACAGCCTTCGAAGATCTCGATGTACCGCGCCGAGTAATCCTGTCGCGCCTCGAAGACGAGTCGATGCAAGGGGCCACCCTCAAAAGCCTGTCGCTGGCTCTGGGACGCAACGAGACCTATCTGCACCAATTCGTCTGGTACAGCTCGCCTCAAAAACTGGACGAAGACGATCGGGTCAAGCTTGCGGCATTATTGAAAGTCGACCAGCAGACATTGCGCGCACCGGGACACCTCGGCAACACCCCTGACCTCCCTCCCGACTTTCACCAACAAAACGGCACAAATCCGCCACACAAACCCGCATTGGGCGGTGTACAAACATCTATAGTGGAATTAGCTATCCGCGCATCATCAGGTGAAGGTAGCGTTGTGTCGGAAGAACCGGAGCTGGGGTCGTGGTCATTCCCGGAGCTTTGGCTCAGAACGGAATTACGGGCCTCGGTTTCGGAACTGCGGATAATCACCATCGACGGGGATTCGATGGAGGGTGTATTGCGGTCCGGAGACAAAGTCATCGTACATATCGGCCGCACGGAACCTTCCCCGCCAGGCGTCTTTATCCTGTTCGACGGAATCGGATTGGTGGCTAAAAGACTGGAGTTTATGGAAGGGTCGGACCCGCCGTCTGTCCGGATAAGTTCCAGTAACCCATCATACCCCCCGTACGAGCGCACCGTCGATGAGATCAATATCATCGGCAGAATCGTCGGGCGATGGGAACGTCTTTAGGAGTCCGTTACAGATTTCGCTGTTGAAAATAGGTTATTTCCTATTAATATAATTCGCCCACTAGACGGGGGCGAATGTGCCGTCACGACTGGAAGAAATTCGCGTGTTGGAGCGACGGTATGACGGGCCAATTCCCCGATCCGAACGAGATTCCGTTCTGTTCATCGAACCACTGCAGTTTCGAGCCGCGCGCCAACGGATACGAATCCATAGCCAATGGTTACTTCAAGCCATTGAAGCGAACGCGCGGCGGGGTGCCCCTGAACGCGACGATACTCGTCATTTGCCACCATCCGTAGTCTTAGGCGAACGAGTTGCCCTAGCGCTCGCAATGCTTCATGCGGCGAGTCGGCTGCTTACGTGGCAGCTTTATTTAGCGTCGTTGAACAAAGACCGCGCTTCCGACGATTAAGAATTCATTCTAGCCCGACAGCTCGCCACTTCTGACAGGCGAAGCACAAGCATCGAGCCGAAGCGGATTAAGGCCGCATCATGTGGAAGCTCTGGCCAGCCTCGCGCAGCGGAGCTGCCGTATTCGCGAAATCACACAGCAGGGATCGGGTTTCACGCGGATCGACGATTTCCTCGATCCAGAAGCTCTCGGCAGAGCGGAACGGTGAACGGAGCTTGTTGAGCCGCTCCTCGATCTCCTCCAGCTTGGACTGAGGATCGTCCGCCTCGTCGATATCGGCCCGATAAGCCGCTTCGATACCGCCTTCCAGGGGCAGCGAGCCCCAACGTCCCGACGGCCAGGCGTAACGCGTGCAATAGCGTCCCCCATTCTTATGCGCGGCACCAGCGACACCGAACACATTGCGCACGATCATCGCGCACCAGGGTGTCGTCGTCTGCCAGATCGCGGCCATTGCGCGAACGCCTTCCTTGATCGTACCCAGTTCCTCGGCCTCTTTGCCGATCTGGAAGCCTGGGCAATCAACGAGGTAGACAATTGGCAGATGAAAGGTTTCCGCCGTATCGACGAACTTTTGCACCTTCTTGCAGGTATCTGCGGTCCAGCATCCGCCATAGGAATAGGGGTCGCTCGCCATCAGCGCGACGGGCCAACCGTCGAGGCGTGCGAAACCGGTTATTATCGAGCGGCCGAACATGCGGCCGAATTCGAAGAATGAGCCTTCATCGACGACCGCTTCGATAATCGGACGCATTTTGTAGACCTTGCGGATATCGCGCGGGATCGCATCAATCAGCCATTCGACCCGGCGATTGGGGTCGTCCCCTTGCGGCCCCCGCGGCGGCAACTCGTAGACTGACGTCGGCAGGTAGGACAGGAACCGCCGGGCACACTCGAACGCCTCTTCCTCAGTGTTCACCGCGTGGTCGACAGCACCCGCCTTGAGTTGGATTTTGTATCCGCCGAGTTCATTCTTTGTCAGCTTCTGTCCGGTGCGCTCAACAACCGGCGGACCGGCAACAAACAGGGCAGATTTCTCCTTCACCATGACGGCGTAATGCGCCGCCGCCAAATGCGCCGCGCCCAGGCCGGCAACCGAGCCCAATCCCAGGGCAACACGCGGCACGGTCCCTATATTCTCGACAACGACTTCCCAGCCGGCGACACCAGGCACGTTCGCGCGTCCCGTCGTCTCGATGGTCTTCACCGACCCTCCGCCCCCGGATCCTTCGACGAGACGAACCAGTGGCAAGCGCAGCTCGTTCGCCATGCGCTCGCACATCTGATGCTTTTCCTTGATCGTCGCGTCGGCAGAGCCACCGCGAACGGTAAAATCGTCGCCGCCGATCACGACAGGCCGACCATCGAGTGTCGCCCGGCCGAAGACGAAGTTCGATGCGGTCAGGCTTTCCAGATCGTTGCGGCCATCATATTCCGCCATCCCAGCAATCTTGCCGACCTCGCGGAACGAGCCCTTGTCGGCCAGCAGGTCAATGCGCTCGCGGATCGTATAACGCCCGCCATCCTTCTGGCGCTGCACCCGCATGTCGCCGCCCAACTGTTCAGCGAACGCTTCGCGGCGCTTCAGTTCGTCCAATTCCGGTTGCCAAGACATATATGCGTTTCCTTCATTTAAAAATTCTCAGCCGGGGTAATGCGCCTGCGGGAGAAAGGTCTGTCGACCCCTCTCCCGCAAGCGAGGAATGGTGCAAGAGAGCCTCCCCTCTCGATCTCACCCCACTCCTATCAGAATGAGCGCCCCGATGGCCGCTACGCCTGATCCGCCACCCGGATCATATTACGCCGTCGTCGCGCAGCTTCTCGACTTCTTCAGGCGATACACCTGCGAGGGCCTGCAACAAATCCCCGCTATGTTCTCCAAGCTCCGGCGGCCGCGTGATCTCCGCCGGCGAATCTGACAGTTTGATCGGGCACCCCACAGTCTTGTAGGTCCCGTCACGCAACGGATAATCGATATCCACGATCATTTCGCGTGCAACCAGGTGAGGATCTTCCAGAACTTCGCCGGTATCCTGACAGGCGCCGCTCGGCACACCGGCATCGCCTAACTGCTTCATCACCTCATGCTTGGTGCGCTGGCTGGTCCATTCTTCGATAATCGGGTTCAGTTCGTCCTTGTTTTCCCAACGGGCCGCATGGGTCGCGAATTTGGGGTCATCGGTAAGATCTTCGCGGCCGATGGCCTTCGCAAAGGCCGGCCACATCTGCTGTTGCGCGAAGATATAGACATAATCGTTCGACCCGCCGGGACTGCATTTGTAAGTCGATCCCGGAACCGTATCGCCCAACTGGTTGCCGGCGCGCGGCTTCGGCGTGTTGAACCGCTGGTGATCGCGCAGCGCCACCCGCATGATATTGACCACCGAGTCTTGCATGGACACTTCGACATGCTGGCCTTTCCCGGTTGCGTGCCGCTGTTGCAGGGCAGCCAGAATTCCGATCGCCATATGCATGCCCGTGCCGGAATCACCGATCGCGGGCCAAACATAGGTCGGCGGGTTCTCCGGAAACCCGGTGACACTCATCGCCCCTCCCATAGCCTGGGCAATCGGTTCGAAACTCTTGAAGTCGCTATAGGGGCCATAGGTGCCGAACCCCTTGATTGTCGAGTAGATCAGCCGCGGGTTGATCTGCGAAAGAGTGTCATAACCGAGCCCCATCCGGTCGAGGGCGCCAGGCGCAAAATTCTCAACCAGGACATCTGACTCCGCGATCACTTTCTTGAACAGGTCTTTCCCTTCATCCGTTTTAAGATCAAGGGTTAAGCTGCGTTTGTTCGCATTGAGGATGAGAAAAAACAGGCTGTCACTATCCTGATCACGTTGCACGATACGCGCGACGTCGCCCCCTTTGGGGTGCTCCAATTTGATCACATCCGCACCCAGAAAGGCGAGGATTTGCGTGCAGGCAGGACCAGCCTGATTGTGCGTCATATCAATAACGCGGACACCTTCCAGGGCCTTGCTCATCCCAGACCTCCTCATGTTTCGCTAGTTCTGCGGTGCGTCGCGGCGCGAGATTAGCACCCGACACCTTCCGGCTCAAAGGGGCCGACCATGGTTACTGGATTGCCACATAGCGATTGCTGGCCCAGCCGACGGCTTCACCGATTTGGAACAAACTCCACTGGCCGACAGTTTCCAATACGAAGCCATCATGCTGCCCAGCCTTGATGTGGCCGACAACGTCGCAGGACGTGTCGCCGCATTTCCGTAACCGCAAAGCGGATGCACTGATAGTGATTTTCTTCAGTTCCGCCTTGCCATTCTGAGCGGGGGTAAGCAGAGCGGACCGACTCTGGAACCTTACCGAAACGGGTTTCGCAGTCTCCGATAACGCGATCGCTGTCTTTCCGATCAGCGGGAATATGTTAAAGCCGATCGGCGCCACGCCCCAGGCTTGCAGAACCTGCTCCTTGCAGCGCGGCAGGTGATTTGCAGCGAGTCTTACAGTCCAACCAGATCGCGCCAGATTGCGGTGAACGGCCGTTGCGACATCCGGGCGTGAGGCCGTTACCGCGGCGCGGCCGACCACTTTGCCACACAACGAGAACAAAACATCTCGGAAGCGCATGCCGTATGCCGGATGCCCCGCCCAACCTGAGCTTATCAAATAGTCACCATTCGATATGGCCAAAGATCCTTCAGCGGAGGCGATTCCGCCTCCGGTGCGAACGCTGTCAACGCTGCCAGAGGAAAAGGGTACCAGGTTCCATTGCAGGATATCGTACTGGTCGCCGGCGCTGTAGCTATCGACCGGTATTGCCGGCCTATTTTCACGTGGCAGCGGGTGGGCGGCTTCTATATCTGGCCGTTTCGCTGATTGCTTGACCGGCTGCGATGATGGCGGAATGGGCTTCGTCTTGACTGTATCGACAGCCCCTTCCGTACCAAAGACATTCTCCATCAAGCCGTCGAATGCTTCGGAAAATTGAGTTTCCCCAGTACAGCCCTCTGTCAGATCGCAATGGCTTATAACGGCGGCGATGACGCACAGGAGTCCGAGACCGATCCCGACAATGATATATCTGACCAACATATATACGCGGACAACCTGTTATCCGTTGCGATGACACCGCCACGCCACCGCAGCATCAACCGCGGTGGCGCCCCCCCAATCGTACCCAATTACGTTTCGATTGAGAAATTTCAGCGACCAGATCGGACCGCATCGAGCAAGCTATCGAGAGTTTCCGCGTCTTCCAGCGCCTGCGCCAGGTGAAAAACACGTTCCGCATTTTCACGTGCTATCTGGCCATGGCAGCAATCATGGAACTTCGATTCGAGCCTTTGCTTGGAAAACCAGCGTTCCGGCTTTCCCATCGCGAGTGGGACAATTTCTTCCAACCGCTCCCCGTCGGAAAGCGTTACGGTGACGACGGCGCCAAAC
>JAPPPC010000298.1 GCA_028817685.1 Rhodospirillaceae bacterium | reverse complement strand
CTTCAGCAAACAGGACGCCAAGCCCTTCACCGGCACCGGCATTTTGGCGCGGCCGGGAACGCCGGGCGACCGCACTGTGCATATCAGCCTGGGGGGTATCGAGGCGATCCATATCGATTGGAAAGGCGGTGCCCGCGTGCCCGGCATGAATGTCGGCGCCGATGCTGTCCGAGAGATGAACTTGCAACCGAAAACGATCACCGCCTTTTTCGTCGGGCTGAAGTCGCGGCTTGCTGCATTTCGCCTGCAACGCGCGATCAACGAGTATCGTCGCGAGCCGTTACTGGCCGCACTGCCCGGCGTGGCGCTGCAGGAGCTTTGGGACCTGATGGGCACAGCGGAGGCGGCGCTCGGCGTCATCTCGCTGTTCGTGGTGGCCGCCGGGTTGCTTGGCATGCTGACCATGCTGCTGAGCGGCCTGAACGAGCGTCGGCGCGAGATCGCAATCCTGCGCACCGTCGGCGCACGGCCCGGACACATTTTCACCCTGCTGGTACTTGAGGCGGGGCTGATCACGGTGGCAGGTGCGTTGCTCGGGCTGGGGCTGCTTTACGCCGGGATTTTCGCGGCGCAACCGTTCGTCGCTGCCGAATACGGTTTGACCCTCGGCCTCGGCCTTCCCTCGGCGCGGGATTTCGCGGTACTGGGCCTTATCGTCGCGGCGGGCATCGTCGCGGGCGCATTCCCGGCAGCACGAGCCTACCGCCAGTCACTCGCGGATGGGATGGTGGTTCGGGTTTAGGAATTTGGGGTATGCGCAGGCGACACTGACGACGGAACTTCCGGCTTAGTAACGTTCATACTGATTGTAGGGATCGCCCTTGAACGAAACCCGCGCATTGGCGTAGGGCGCGTCCCAAGGTTTGCTCGTTCGAACGCACGTGGCCTGTACCGTGTCAGCTGTTGTTTCGACACCCCTGATCGTCAGGAAGCCGGCTTTCGTGATTGCTTCGTCATTGAGATGGAGCGTTGCCCGCTCGAAAAATTCATCGATGAAGCTTTGACTGGAGAAGCCGTCGATGCAGCCCACCTCGCCGGCATACAGGATAAAGCCGCAGATGCCGAGCATGCCGGAATCGTTGAACATCTTGGTATGCACGGTAATTTGGCATTGACCGCGCGAATCGCCGCTCACAGTCAGCACGAGTCCCGTTGCCTTGTAGGACCGGTCGACTGGTTGTGTGGCTGTGTTCTTGTACCCGGCGGTCTGGCATGCCACGACGCCAAGCGCGAATAGAACCAGCAGGAAAGATTTCCAGGTCATCAAATGGACATTCAACTTAAGAAAGGCATAACGCGTCTTAGTCATCCTTAAGATAGAATGACATCAATACGCGCTGCCACGCAATTCGTGCAGCCAATCAAATTAATTAATTAGTCCGACAAAGCACTTCACACCGGTTCAGAACGCCCACTTTATCCGGAACGAATACAGACCAACTGAATGGCGTTTCGGAATGGCTTATCGTCCGCCTTACCCAGCCTTCGCCTCGGCGTGCACGGTGTAGTCCACTTCGGTGTCAGCGGTCGCCACGGCGACCGATCCGTAGATGGGTCAGCGCTGTTTCCAGGTCTTGACCAGAAACTTGGCGTCGTCGTCGCTGACGCCCCACATCTCGAACTTCACTTTGGCCGCGTCATACAGCGAGACCTCGCCCTGTTCCTTGTCGAAGTCGCGATACAGTTCGACCGACACGTCGATGCCGTCGAGCGCCAGCTTGTCCTTGTCGGCGATGGTCGAAACCATGTTGACCGCGCAGGCCGCGATCGAGGCGCAGAACAGCTCCCCCGCGCCGACCGCCTCGCCGCCGGTATTCTCCGCCACCCAATGGTGGTTGCGCGCGTTGCAGATCGACCGGCCGACGATACCGGTGCTGTAGCTTCGCGCTTCATAGGCCAGTGCCAATTCGCCCATGGCTCGCTCCCTTGTCATTCGTTCGATTGGACTGTCGCAGACCCGAACCGGCGCGGCAAGATGGCTAGCCGCTGCCGATGACGGCGACCGCCTCCACCTCGACGACCAGCTCCGGCATCACCAGGGCCGAGACCGCCACCGCGGTACTCGCCGGGACGCCGTTCGGAAAGGCCTCGGTCCGCGCCTTGCCGAACTCGCCATATTGCGCGATATCGGTCAGGTATGTGGTGATCTTGATGACATCAGCCATTGTCGCGCCGGCGCTGGCCAGCGCCTCTTCGATATTCTTGAAGATCTGTTTCGATTGCGCATAGGTATCACCGGCACCGACCACGTCGCCGGCATCGTCGAAAGCGACATTGCCCGACAGGTGGATCGTATCGCCCAGCTTCACGCCCGCCGATATGTTGTACTTCTTCGTCCAGGCCCAGCCCGGATCGACCCTTTCCTGTTTCATGAAATTCTCCTCTATGTTCGAGACTCTGCCGCTGGCGGCTAGATTGCGTCCGGGAACTTCGCACCGACTTCACGCCGGATGTAGTCCGTGCGGTCCCCGCCTTCATATTTGTCCGCCGCGAAATAGACGTCCGCGACTGCGCGCTGCACCCGGTCCATCAAGGCGCGGTCGTCGCGATTGTCCTTGGGGATGCGCAGCACCGTGTCGCCGCCATAGGTCGGGAACGGTTTTTCCTTGGTGCCTTCTGGCATGGCGATGTCCTTGCCGTCGGCGACGGCGCGGATGTCGCGCTTGAGCCGTGCGCGCAGCATGGCGACGCCTTCGTCGGTGACGCCGAGATATTCCCGCTTGTGCACGTTCATCGGACCCTGGCCGGTCCAGGCCTCCCAATCGCCGGGATTGCGCTGCATTTCGTCATAGGGCCGGTGCGCCGACTGACCGTAAAAATCGACCGCCTCCCAGCCGACCTCGTCGCGATTGCCCTGGCGCAATACCTCGTCCTTGTCGTTGAAATGGCGCCAGCCGAACTTACGCGCATTGGTGTCGTCCACCGGCACGACCCATTTGGTCAGGCTGGTACGGCTGAAGATTTTCGGCTCCTTGAAGACCTGGAACATGCCGCCATTCTGCGCCATCGACGGCAGGAAATGGTCGTGGAAGCGGATCAGGACCAGATCGTCCATGCGCCGCGAATGGCTGTAGACGATACCTTCATCCCGTCCGTGATAGGCGACGACGGGCAGTTCGACGAAATGCTCCAGCCCGGGAAATTGCGGGCCGCTGATGCGGCCGTGCAGGAAAACGCTGTGATAGGGATCCATGGCGTTCTCGCTTTCCTGCAGCCAGTTGCAGGGCGAGTGGATGGAGTACGGCACCAGGTCATGGTCCGGAATGTCCATGGAGTCGTAGAACGGAAATGCCGGCTTCTTCTCCGGCGGCCCCATATAGGCGAAGATCAGCCCGCGGACCTCCTGCACCGGATAGGCGCCCTGGCAGATTTCGTTCTTGATCGGGCTATCCGCGGGTTCGCCCGGCGTCTCCAGGATCGTGCCATCCACGTCGAAATGCCAACCATGATAGCAGCAGCGAATGCCGCGCTGCTCGATACGGCCATATTCCAGTGAGGCGCGGCGGTGGGCGCAGTGCTTGTGCAGCAGGCCAACCGTGCCCGAGAGGTCGCGGAAGACAACCAGATCTTCACCCAGGATACGGGTTGCCACCGGCACTTCGCCGAGCTGGCTCGACATTGCGACGGGCAACCAGAATCGCCGGAAATACTCACCGCCCGGCGTCCCCGGTCCAACCTGCAGGAGGTCAAGGTCCGGTTCGATCGGCCGGTTGATCGCGTGACCATCATATGGCCGTGTCGCCCATCGCACGTCTTCTGTCATGAGTGGTGCTCCCTTCAGTTTGTTATCCCGACCCTAACACGATCCGCATTCTAGAAAACCGACCATCCCGTCAGCGCGCCGAGCCGCTCCAACGCCAGCGTGCCGACCAGCGAGTTCCCCCGCTCGTTCAACCCCGGCGACCAGACGGCGATCGCCGCCTGCCGTGGCGCGATCGCCAGGATGCCGCCGCCGACACCGCTCTTGCCCGGCAGGCCGACCTGGAAGGCGAACTCTCCGGAGGCATCGTAGTGGCCGCAGGACATCATGATCGCGTTGATGCGTCGCGTCCGTACCTCGGATATGACCCGCTCGCCCGTCATCGGATCGGTGCCGGCATGGGCGAGGTAGAGGCCGGCGCGGGCGAGTTGCCGGCAACTCATCGCGATCGCGCATTGCCGGAAGTAGACGTGCAGCACATCCTCGACCCGGCCTTTCAAGTTGCCGAAGCTGCGCATGAAATGGGCCAGGCTGGCATTCCGGTCGCCGGTATCGCCTTCCGACCAGGCGACTTCCAAATCGATACCGACAGAGGGATCGTCGGCGCGCGTACGCAGAAAGGCGACGATGTCCTCGACGGTCTGCTCCGGCGTATGGTCCGCCAACAATTCGTCGGTCACGACGATTGCCCCGGCATTGATCAGCGGGTTGCGCGGGATGCCCGCCTCATGTTCGAGCTGCACGATGGAATTGAATGCCGAGCCGGTCGGCTCACGCCCCACCCGCTCCCACAACGCCACGCCGGCCTTCTCGAGCGCCAGGGTCAGGGTGAAGACCTTCGAAACGCTCTGTATCGAGAACGGCTCGTCCGCATCGCCGGCAGAGGCCGTGTCGCCGTCGCAGGTGACCACGGCGAGACCAAATTTGCGCGGGTCGATTTCCGCCAGCGCCGGAATGTAGTCGGCAACCTTACCGGCGCCGATATGATCGGCCATCTCGCGATGAACCTGTTCGACGATTTCGGACAAAGACATGGCGCGGTAGGCCTCCCGATTGCGTTAACCTCGCCTTAGCACTATAGCGCTTCGATGCGCGACGGTGCGCGCCCGAAAAGGGGGAACGGATGACCTATTGCCTCGGAATTCTGCTTGATGACGGGTTGGTACTGGCTTCGGACTCGCGCTCGAACGCCGGGGTCGACGACATCACCAAGGTGCGCAAGATGGCCCTGTTCGAGCGGCCCGGCGAGCGGGTGATCGCCGTATTGTCCGCGGGCAATCTGGCCACGACTCAATCAGTCGTCACGACGTTGCAACAGGCCGCGCATGGGGGGGACGCCGCGCAGGACCTGTTCGCCGCCGCGACCCTTTTCGACGCCGCCCAAATTGTGGGGAATTCCCTGCGAACGGTCATGGCGCGGGATCAGGAGTTCGTGGCCCCCTATGGCGACGCCAGCGGCAGTTTTCTGGTGGGCGGCCAGATTGCCGGTGAAGCGCCCCGGCTTTTTCAAATCTATTCAGCGGGGAACTTCGTCGAAGCCACGCCGCGATCGCAGATACTGCAGATCGGCGAGGCGAAATACGGCAAGCCGATCCTGGACCGAACCCTGCACAACGAGACGACGCTGGATCACGCAGCCAAGCTGGCCTTGCTGTCCTACGATGCGACGATCCGCAGCAACCTGTCCGTCGACGGGCCGATCGACCTGCTGCGCTACGCGAAGGACAGTTTGAGTACGGAGAAGCTGCGGAAATATTCGCGCGAAGATCCGTATTGGGTCGATCTGCGGGCGAAGTATGGCGAGGGCCTGCTGGCCCTGGTCGACGCCCTACCCTCGCCGCCGGATTGATTGACGCTTATGCGGTCTCGTTGGCGAGCCCGAAGGCCGGACGCAGCTTGACGCCGATCCAGGTGCCGACCAACGCGGCGGCGATGACGGAACGCAGCGGGATGCGAACGGTCGGCGCGAAGCGGCCAGCAAGCCCGGCGGCGATCAGCGCGCCGAGAACGATGCCCACATCCATGACGAACGTATCGTCGGTCAGGATCGGATTGGCGAGCGCCCGCTCGGTGAAGCCGCCGGTCCAAAACCAAACCCCAGCCGGATCCCAGCCGGCGACCTGCGCGATTTTTGCACCGGTAAGGGTAAACGCCCAGGTGATCGACCAGGGATAGCCTGCGACGACCAGCGACAGCCAGTTCAGCACCGCCAGCGCCAACGCCCCCCATACGAGCGGCCAGCTACCGGTCAACAGGCGTTGCCAAGTCGGCCAGCCTGGCGACAAATCGGCCGGACGGCCCCAACGGCGCAATAGCTCGGACAGGGCGAGGAGGACCGCCAATTGACCGATCAGGGTGGCGGACCAGCCAATCTCCTGTCCCAAGGCGATGCCCGGTACCCGCAGCGTCCCAACCCACCACTCCATATGCAGGCTGGCCCAGAACGACCCTGCGATGAAGGCAGCGAGCGTGACCAGCATTCGGGTACTGCCACCGCCGACCGTGAACAGGGTGCCCGAACCGCAGCCGCCGCCAAGCGGCATACCCAAACCGAACAGGAAGGCACCCACTGCGACCTGGACCCCGACCGGCGCCACGGCCCCGCCGACCGCGCGGCCGAACACCTCCCCCTCGGCAAGCGCCGGGGCAAACAATACCGTTGCGACGGCGAGCATCAGAAGTTGCGCGCGGACGCCCGACACGTCGCGCAGAACGATCATACGTCGGTAGGCGGACGTGAATCCGAAGGCCGCGTGATACAGCACCAGCCCCATCACGGCGCCGATGCCGAACAGCGTTCCGATCCGCCAGCCGTTCAGGGATACCAGAGTGGCGAACAGCGCCAGCAGCGCCATTCCGGTCAGGACAACGCCGGTCTGGATCCTGGGTCTTTCAGTCGTGGTGACAGCCGCGATGTCGAACGCCTCAGCCGCTTGTCGCCTGCTTGGCGATTTTGGCCCAAATCGCATCGAGTTCCGCGGCCATCTTATCCAGGTCCGCGCTGCCATAGGGCTTGAAGGTCGCGCTCGGCGTGCGATAGGTCAGTGACGCGGACCCGTCCGCATTCTCCGTCACGTAGAACCGCAACGGCGCTTCGATGCCGGCCGGCACGCTGGCTTTCAGCATGCGGACGGCAAAGTCGTTGCGATACACGCCGATCACCAGATTGCCCGGAATCTTGATGCCGCGTCCCGACGCGCCGCGGCTCGCGCTGGCCCGCGTCACCACGAACATGCCGTTCGCCTTTACCGCCGCCTCCAGCTTGTCCCACAGCGCCTTGAAACTGGCCCCGGTTTTGATTGTCTGCGTTCCAGGAAGCGGGCTGCCGGCAAATGAGGGCGATACGAACAAGAGGCATGCCGTAACCGCGACGATGCACATTTTGATGGACATGCTTTTCCGCTCCCCGAAATCGGTCTTTCGTAAAACAATTATAAACGGCGATTTGATCGACTCCGGTAAAACTGGCGTGAGTTCGATATGAAGCGCAGCGATTGGCATCAGGCGGCACGCGACGGCAGCATCGCAACGATTGCGCGGTTGCTGGAGGACGGTCAGGCCGCAGACCGGAAGGACCGGCACGGCCAAACCGCCCTCATGCTGGCAGCGACCCACGGCCATGCCGCACTCGTGGAATTGTTGCTGGATCGGGGTGCGGCCACGGATGTGACGGCCAAGTTCGGGTTGAGCGCCCTGATGCTGGCCATCATCAACCAGCACGCAGACATTGCGACGATGTTGATCGCCGCCGGCGCGGACACGGCATTGGAGGGAACCGGCGCGCCCTGCTTTGCCGGCAAGAATGCGGGTGAATTGGCGCGGGAGGCCGGCGCTGCCGACATCGCCGACGCGATCGCGCTCGACTTGATCG
>JAPPPC010000633.1 GCA_028817685.1 Rhodospirillaceae bacterium | reverse complement strand
GCCGCTGGAGGCCCCTGCTCCCGCGCCCGGTGCCGCCGCCTCCGGCCGCGCCGGCGTCTTGGGGGCGGCAGAAGCAGTCGGAAGGTCGTGCCGCCGGCATCGCTCACGACTTCGATCGATCCGCCATGCGCCTGCACGATGCCGTGACAGACGGACAGGCCGATCCCCGTGCCGACCCCTTGCGGCTTGGTGGTGAAGAAGGGTTCGAAGATGCGGTCGCGCACCGCCTCCGGGATGCCCGGCCCGGTGTCGGCGATTTCGGCCAGGAGCTGCGTGCCGCCGATGCCGCGCGTCCGCACGGTGATCCGTTTCTCGCCGCCGCCATCGACGAGCGCCTGTTCCGCATTCACCAGGATGTTCGTGAAGACCTGCATCAGCTCGTCCGGATCGCCCGACAAAGGCGGCAGATCGCCGGCCAGTTCGCGCACGATGTCGACGCCGCTCGACCGCAGCCCGTAGGCGACGAGCTGCAGGGCGTTCTCGATGGTGTCGTTGAGCTGGACCGGCTGGCGCACCGGCGTGCGCTGCCGTGCCATGGCGAGGAAGGTCTTGACGATCCGGCCGCAACGGTCCGCCGCGTCGCGGACCCGGGCGACGCTGGCCACGAGCGCCGGGTCGTCGACCCGCTCCTCCAGCAGCGCGGTCTGGCCGACGACGATGGAGAGCGGGTTGTTCAGTTCGTGCGCGACGCCGGCCAGCAGCGATCCCAGCGCCGTCAGCTTCTCGCTCTGATGCAGGGTCTTCTGCTGCTGATCGATCCGCGCCTGCGCCTCCTTCAGGTCCGAGATATCGATGCCGATGGACAGGATGCGCTCGACCTCGCCCTCCGCGTCCAGCAGCGGAATCTTCTGCGCCCACAGGGTGAGCGTACTGCCGTCGGCGCGCGGATAGCTGACCTCGTAATAGCCGGTCGACATGCCGTGCTTCAGCACCCAGCGGTCGCGATCGTCCGCCTGCTGCCCATAAGCGGGTTCGAGATCGTCCTTGAACACCTCCTGCTGGGTCTTGCCGACGATGTCTTCGCGCTGCAGGTCCCAGACTTCCAGGAAGAAGCGGTTGACCAGATCGTACCGCATCTCGCGGTCTTTGGTGTGGATCGTCGCCGGCACCGCATCCACCAGTTCGCGCAGCAGCCCTTCGTTCGCCTGCGCACTCTGTTCGCCGCGCTTCAGTTCGGTCACGTCGGCGCGGATGCCGACGACGCCGCCTTCCCGCGTCCGTTGTTCGGTGATCAGCGTCCAACGGCCGTCGGCCCGCTCGACCAGATAAGGCGGCGGCGGGTTGCGGTGCGCTTCGGTCCGTTCCGCGATCCAGCTATCGATGTCATAGCCCTGCGGCACACTGTCCTCGGACACGCCCTGGCGCAGGATCTCGGCGTAGGAAACGCCTGGCACCAGCGCGTCCGGCGCAAAGGAGTATTCGTCGCGATAGCGCTGGTTGAACATCACCAGCCGATCGTCGGCGTCGAACAGGATGAAGCCTTCGGAGATCGCCTCGATGGCATCGCGCATCTGCTGGCGCGCCCGGGTGGTTTCCTCGCGCAGCGTGCGCTGCTCCGCCTCCGCGTTTTTCAGCGGCGTGATGTCGGTGACGGTGATGACGAGGCCACCCTGCACCATCGGGTTGATATTGATCTGCAGCCAGTTTCCGCCCGCGGCCCGGACTTCGAACCGGTCCGCCGTCCCCGCTGCGGCGTGTTCCAGCAGGCGGTCCGGCAGCGCGGCGTCGGCCGCACCGCCTTCGGTCTCGCGCAGGATGGCGGCGACGAACCCCACCGCGTCGGCATAGCCGGTCTTCTCCGGCACGAGCGCATCCGGCGGCAGCGACAGCAATTTGTCGAAGCGGTCATTGCGTAGGACCAGACGCTGATCCGGACCGAACACAGCGAGCCCCTGCTCCATATGATCGAAACTGTTCTGCAGGCTGGCCAACCGCTGTTCCGCGCGCTGAAGGGCGTCACTCTCGGTCCCGGGTCCGGATTTGGCGCCGTCGTCAGCCATCGGCCGCTTCGAAAATCAACGGTGAAGTGCTCATTGTCCGACATACCCTGCTGGCCGCCGGGTTCAGACTAACCCTCCGGACCGACGGCGACAATTCATCCTTCGACCGGGTCGGCCCTGTCGAACCGTTGCCTGTCGGGTGCGGGCAGGCGGAACGCAAGAACGAGCCCGATGGCGGCCAGCGCCGCGAGCCCGCCGAAGGCCGGACCGTAGCTGCTCCAAATATCGAACACGCTGCCCGCCATGATCAGGCCGAGCGCCCCGCCGATCGTGCCGAAGAACACCACCACGCCGAAAATCGCGCCATGCGACCGCAGGCCGAAATACTCGGCGACGATGGGGGAGATCACCGTGTAGAAGCCGCCATGACCGAAACCGTAAATCGCCACCGCGCCATAGAGCAGCCAGGGCGTCGGGATGAAGATGAACAGCACCAGGCTGGTGATCAGCGGCACGAAACACAGCATGTAGGCGCGCCGGCCGCCGATCCGGTCGACCGATCCGCCGACCGTCAGCCGGCCGACGATGCTGGCGCCCGCCATGACCGACAGCAAGGTCGCGGCGACGGCCGGATTCATGCCGAGATCCATGCCATGCACCACGATATGCAGAGGGATCGTGGTCAGGGTCGTGAAATGCGCGAATTGAATGGCGCAGATCATCCAGAATATCGGGTCGCGCCGCGCCTGCTGCAGGCTGGCGCCGTG
This sequence comes from Rhodospirillaceae bacterium, assembly GCA_028817685.1. Classification (GTDB taxonomy): domain Bacteria; phylum Pseudomonadota; class Alphaproteobacteria; order UBA8366. The sequence goes on along the minus strand of JAPPPC010000633.1, from coordinate 4,878 downwards.
GCCGGACGCTTCGCCCGCCGCGGCTTCGGCCAAGGGCGGGCGCTTCATCAGGCCGGCCCCCAGCAGCAATATGATCATGGAGCCGGAGCCAAGGATCAGCAGCGCCGACCGCCAATCGGTGCTGGCGATGAGAAATCCCGCCATCACCGGGACGGAGATCTGACCCAGCGCCGTGCCCACCTTCACCACCGCCGTCATCAGCCCGCGGCGGCGCTGAAACTGGTGCGCCACGGTCGACAGGGTCACCACGTCGTGGGTCGCCATGCCGAGTGCAACGAACAGGCCGAAGATCGCGAACATCTGCCACGCCATCGACACTTGCGACATCAGCAGATAGCCGGCGCCGTAGCAGATGCCGGTGAAGGCGAGGACGATCCGCGGACCGTAACGGTCGGCCAGATGGCCGCCGAACGAGGCCAGCACCCCCATCATGAAGAAGGAGAGCGACGAGCAGGCCGACAGCATCGTCCGCGACCAGCCATACTCCTCCTCGAGGGATTTGAAGAACAGCCCGTAGGCGAACATCATCCCGACGATCGTGAACTGGACCATCCACGCGCCCAGCACGACCAGATAGCGGCGGTCCAGCCCGGTGGTCAGCACGAAAACCCGCCCCGGACGCCCGTCCGTCGCCCGATTTGCTCAATCACCATTAACGCGTACTCCTTCGGGCTAGACCGGATCATGTTTAGAGGCAGAGAAAATTCGCACTGTGCTGCATCGCCAGCGACAAACCAGCAATCTGCGCTCTGCTCTAGAACGGGCGGCCGGAGTGTAACGGAAGGATGCAGGACGCTCTAGCGGCAGATGTCAGCATGTCACCCCGCTCTGAAGCTGCGCCACCACATCCGCATAGGCCGCCAGCGCTTCGGCGCCCCGCGGCGTCAGCGCGTAGACGCCCCGTTCGACCCGCTCGAACCAGCCATAGTGATCCTTCTGCAGGATCTGCGGCGCCCGGCTCACCCCCGTCTCCGCCTTCAGCACGGCCGCGCGGGTCGCACCGGCGCGGTCGAGATGGGCGGCGCAGCGCAACGCGTCCTGGCGGTAGGCGGTCACGATCTTGCGCCGCGTCACCCCGCCCTCATTCGGGTCGCCGACCCGGCGCTGGAATTCGCGCAACAGCATGCCCCGGCGGCGCGTATTTTTGCGTGGTGTGTAGGGCGCCGGGTCGAGCAGGATTTCGACGCCGGACGGCCCCGCCTCTTCGAACCGCACCGTCATCAGCCCAAGGCCAAGCCGCCGGCACAGCTTCATCACGTCGCGCCGCTGCCGCCGCCACACCGACGCCCCCGACCGCCCCGCCTGGACCGCAAAGGCCAGATAGACATGATCCGTCACATCCTGCCGCCGGACGCCCTGCAGGATCAGCGGCAGGTTGAACGCCGTCTTCAGCTCGACGACGACCAGTTCGTCCGCGCCGCGCACGCCGACCACGTCGCAATCGGCAACCTCGCCTTTGACGTCATAGCCCTGCCCTTCCAGGAAGGCTTTGACGGGCGGATACAGATCGGTTTCGCGCAGGCGGGACATGGCGGCGGGGAGTAGCAAGCGTCGGCGGACCGTAACATGAGTCGGCGCGAGCGCCCCGTCGAAATAGATCGCCCGGGTCCCGTGCGTTAAGGTGCCGCCATGGCAAAACTCTCCGTACTCGACCTCGCCAATATCGGCGAGGGGTTCACCCCGTCCGATGCGTTGCGCAACGCGCTGGACCTCGCCCAACATGCCGAGACTGCGGGCTATACGCGGTTCTGGCTGGCCGAGCATCACAATCTGGCCGGCATCGCCAGCGCGGCGACCGCCGTGTGCATCTGTCATGTCGCCGGTGGGACCTCGACGATCCGGGTCGGCGCGGGCGGGATCATGCTGCCGAACCATTCGCCCATGGTCATCGCCGAGCAGTTCGGCACCCTCGCCTGCCTGTTCCCGGACCGCATCGATCTCGGCCTCGGCCGGGCGCCGGGCACCGATCAGCGCACCTGGCAGGCGCTGCGCCGCGACTATCAGGCCTCCGAACGCTTTCCGCAGGATGTGGTGGAGCTGCAGGCGCTGCTCGGCCCGCCGCGCGAGGGACAGACCCTGCACGCGATTCCCGGCGAGGACACCAACGTGCCGCTGTGGATCCTCGGCTCCAGCCTGTTCGGCGCGCAGCTCGCCGCGATGCTGGGCCTGCCCTACGCTTTCGCCTCGCACTTCGCACCGCAGGCGCTGATGCAGGCGATCGAGGTCTATCGCGACCGGTTCGAGCCCTCGGCGCAACTCGACAAACCCTATGTCATGGTCGGCTGCAACGCCGTCGTCGCCGAGACGGAGGACGAGGCGAAGCGGTTGTTCACCTCGCCGCAGCAGAATTCCACCCGCATGGTGCGCGGCACACGCGGCCAGCTGCCGCCGCCGATCGACGATATCGAGGCGTTCTGGACGCCGATGGAGAAAATGCAGGTGGCGCAGATGCAGGCCTGCTCCTTCTACGGATCGCCCCAGACGATCAAGGGCAAGCTCGACCCGCTGATCGAGGCCACCGGCGCGGACGAGCTGATGGTCGCCGCCGCGGTCTGGGACCACAAGGCGCGGGTGCGCTCCTTCGAACTGCTGGCCGAGGCGATGGGGTAGGCCTCAACGGCCAGCAAGTACGGCCAACTACAAGGTCGCGAATTCCGCGTTCAGCCGGTCGGTGATCAGCATGTGGCCGGCCTTGTGGGTGATGCAGAAGGACGGTTTGGCGTGTTCGATGGCGACCTGCGGGGTGATGCCGCAGGCCCAGTAGACCGGCACGTCGCCCTCCGGAATGGTCGCCCAGCCGCCATATTCCGGCTTCAGCACATCTTCGATGCCGATCGCGGCCGGATCGCCGAAATGCACCGGCGCGCCATGCACCTCGGGAAAGCGCGAGGTGATCTGGATCGCCCGGATGGCGTTCGCCGGTGTGAAGGAGCGCATCGAGACGACCATGCCGCCGCGGAACGGTCCCGCCGGCGCGGTCTCGATCGTCGTGCGGTAGGCGCAGACCTTCATGCCGTATTCGTAGCGCCGCAGCGGCAGGCCGGCATCCACCAGCGCCGCCTCGAAGGACAGCGAGCAGCCGAGCGCGAAGCCGACCAGATCGTCGCGCCAATAGTCGCCGATGTCGGTCACCTCATCGATCTCGACCCCGTCGCGGAACACCCGGTAGGCCGGCAGGTCTGTGCGCAAATCGATATCCGCGCCCAGCATCGGCAGCATCGGATCGCCCGGCTCGGTCATGCCGATCAGCGGGCAGGGCTTCGGATTGAGCTGGCAATAGCGCAGAAAGTCATTGGCGTATTCGACCGGCAGGATGGCGAGGTTGGCCTGCACGATCGCCGGCGCCAAGCCGGAGGTCACGTCGCGGTGCCGCCCGGCGCGCACTTCGGCCCGCGCCGCCCGGGCCGCCTCGATCGCGGCCTCCGTCGGTGAACGGTAGGGAGTCGGTTTGGGGTCAAGCGCGTGCACGGCATCACTCATGATCGCTTCCTTTCGATCGTCGGACGGACGGCCAAGCGCCCCGGCAAGGTGACCTCGGCCGGATTACGGAAGAAATCGTACTCCCCCTGCAGCCACAAGGGAACCGTGCCGCCGCGCGCCGGCCCGCCGAAACGTCCTGGACCCATGTTGTTGTTTAATCGACTGGCATCTCATAGAAATAGGCTATCAGTTCGACTTGCGCCCGCCCGGCCCCGCCGCGGCGGGCTTTTTTATGGGAGTTTCCAATGGTGAAAAACAAACGCGGGCCCGACGGCCTGACCGATTTCGAGCGCGACATCTGCAATGCCCTGGACGGCGGCATGACCTACCGGGAGGCCTACCGGGCGGTCCGGCCGGACTCGAAAGCGTCCGACAAGACGGCGGAGAATTACGTGTGGCGGGTCTACCACCGGCCGCACTGCGTTGCCTATGCGCAACAGTTGATGGCCAAAACCTTGGCGCGCCACGATGACCGCAAGGACCGGATCATCGAAGAGCTGGCCCTGGTCGCCTTCTCGAATATCGGCGATGTGATGAGCTGGGGTCCGGAGGGCCTGACGGTCAAACCGTTCGACGAGCTGGCGCCCGCCCAGCGCCGCGCGCTGTCGCGCGTCTCGGTCACCAAAACCGCGCATGGCGGCTCGGTGCGCGTGGCGCTGCACGACAAGCTGTCGGCCCTCGACAAGCTGTGCAGAATGTTCGGTCTTTATTCGGCGGACGATCCCGATCCCTCGAAAACGGTGGCCGAGCTCAGCGACATCGAACGCGCGCAACGGATCGCCGCGATCCTGCGGCTGGGCCGGGAGGCCGAGGAAGCGGAGACGGAGACTTGCAAACCCGCCCGCCCTGGTTGACTGTCGTGCCGGAGCGTTGCGACAGGAAGGGGCACGGCATGCTGATACGGACGATGGACCAGATCGAGGCGGAAGGCCGGGTGATTTCGATCTCGCACGGCAAGGCGACGGCCGTGCGGCTGCTGACCAAATCCGACGGGCTGAACTTCTCGGTCTCCGAGGCACGCGGCGGCAAGGTCGGCACGTCGACCCTGTGGTACAAGAACCATTGGGAAGCGAACTATATCCGCTCCGGCACGGCCACGTTGGAGGACTGCCACACGGGCCAGCGCTGGCCGCTGGCCCCGGGCACACTCTATTGCGTCGGCCCCAAGGACAAGCACCAGATCATCCGTGAGGTCGCATGCGAGATGCGCATCATCTCGGTCTTCAGCCCGCCCATCGTCGGCGAAGAGACACACGACGCGGACGGTGCCTATCCGCCGAGCGGCAATCTGCCGCCGCGCGGCGGCCGCATGTTCGTCAAGACGCTGGCGGATGTCCGCGCGGCCGGCATGGAGCGCAGCGTGAATGCCGGCAGGGCGATATCGCAGCGCTATGTGAC
>JAPPPC010000390.1 GCA_028817685.1 Rhodospirillaceae bacterium | reverse complement strand
GGAAGAAATGCATGGTATGGGCGATGCGCAAGGCAAGAATATCATGCGGATGGTCGACAAAAATGGTTTCCCAGATAGCGTTCATGCCGCGGATATCGCCGCGGCACCAGGCGGCAAGTGCGGCCACATGTTTACGTTCCCGGTCGGTCGCGCCCGGCGCCAGTTTTTCCGCCGCGGCTAACGCGTCGCCGCTCATTGCCGCCAAATGGGGGAGCGCCGGCAGGCGGTAGAAATAACCGCGCAGCACCTGACCCATGATCATGCCGGGATCGACTTCGCCAATTCGCTTCAACAGACGGGCGGCGTCTCGTCCGGAAGCGAGAAACTCATCGACGCTGGCGTCGAAGGCGTCAACCGCCTCCTGACTCGACGCCGTGTACGCGACCCCACGCTTGTCGTAATACATGAATCTCAATCCCCCGAATCCAGTCCCAACACCACTACCGTTTTATTGAAGGCGCCCGCGTCGCGCAATTCGTCCCGCCCTATTCGTCCGCGGGTTCGTAGGTGTAGCGAAAGTCACAATGGTCCGCGCCGGCCATCTTGGTTTGCGTGCGGGTCAGCTTGATGTCGGGATTGAAGCCGGTGCAAAAGGAGCCGTCGCGATTGCAAGAGAGCAGGTGGCCGATCTCGCCCAGACCCATCTCGCGGTACATTTCCGAATACCGGCAGCGTGTGACATTGAAATCAAGCGCGCGGTCGGATTCCGCCAGGAAGTCTATTTCCAATGCATCCTGACGGGTCCATTGCGGCAGAAGCGCGGCGAACCCTCTCAAGTCGGCGGTGACATCGTCCCGATCTGCCAGACTACGGCCATGATCGATAGCGTTTTGGATGATTGCGCGGCCAAGGATTTCCTGCGCCTGTTCTTTTCCGAGCGCGCGGACCATTTCGTCATAGATCGGTTTGATGATGTTCGCTTCGATACGGCGAAGTTCGAGGATCGGCAGGTCTTCCATGGCGATTCGCTTTCCCTGAAGTAGCTTCCGCCAAAATATGGCGGGGCAGCAGACGCCGCAAACGCGAAGGCAAACCGCTTGCAACAAGCCGGCGATATCCCGTTGACGCGCGAATCGGCACCGTGCATAGCGTGCGCATCGACGAAAGAGAGGTCGCGATGCAGGATGTCTTCACTTGGTTCGCCTACGCAGGAACGGCCGTTTTCGCCGTGAGCGGCGCCATGGTCGGGCTACGTAAATCGATGGATGTCGTCGGCGTTTGCTTCGTGGCGACCCTGACCGGCGTCGGTGGCGGCACGCTGCGCGATCTGCTGCTTGGCGCATCACCGGTTGGTTGGGTCTTGCAGCCGACCGATATCGGTATTTGCCTGACCTGTGCGGTTCTGGCCTGCGTATTCAACAACTGGCTGATCGGTCGGCGGGCGCAATGGCTGCTCTATGCGGACGCGGCCGGAATCGCGCTGTTTGCGGTGCTCGGCGCGGCCAAGGCGGAGGCGACATTCGCGCATCCGCTGGTCGCGATCCTGTTCGTCGCCATGAGCGCATGTTTCGGAGGCCTTCTGCGAGATATCGTCTGCAGCGAGCAGCCGGTGCTCTTCCGACGGGAAATCTACGTATCCGCCGCCCTGCTTGGCGCCGCCGTATTCACCTTGCTGCCCGTCGAGATCGGGTTTGACGGGCGGGCGTTCGCCGGATTGGCGGCAGCGCTGCTCCTACGTCTCTGTGCAATCCGTTGGAGCTGGACGCTGCCGTTTCCGAAATACCGCGAAGGGGCAGGCTAGATAATGTTGTCCTCGCGCATCTTGGCGACTTCTTCCGCGGAGTAGCCGAGCCAGTCCCCGTAGATCTCCTCGTTGTTCCCGCCATGGAGCGGAGCGGTCGTGACATCGACCTTGCTGTTGGACATCTGGATCGGCGATGCGGGCACTGTCATTTCGCCTCGCACGGGATGTTCGATCTTGCTCATGATGCCGCGCTTGTGCAGGTCCTCGTCATCGAGTTGCTCTTTCATATTAAGCACCGCGCCGCACGGAACCTTGGCGCTTGCGATGGTTTCCATGACCTCCCGCTTGGTGTGCTTCGACGTCCATTCGGAGATCGCCGCGTCGACCAGTTCCTTGTTCTCGTAACGGGTCGTTCCGTCCTTCATGCGTGGATCGTCGAGCAGGTCCTCGCGGCCGATCGCTGTGCACAAACGCTTCCAATGTTCCTCGTTGCCGCGCGAGGTGAAAATATAAGCCCAATCGTCGAGCCCGCCGCCCTTGCACGGGAACAGACCGCCGGGTGCGGTACCGATCACATCGTTGCCGCCGCGGGGTAAAAGCGATCCGTCTTCGCGTTGTGCTTGCCGGCTCATCGCCGTGCGGCTGTAGTTCACCATAGCGTCGCGCATGGCGATCTGGACGTGCTGGCCTTCGCCCGTGGTCACCCGCTGGAACAAGGCGGCCAGGATACCCATGCAAAGCATCATGCCGGTGCCCGTGTCGCCCATCGTGGCGCCGGGCCGGATCGGCGGTTGGTCCGGCATGCCGTTGATGGCGAACGTCCCGCCGGTCGCCTGGGCGATCATGTCGAAGGACAGGTAGTCAGCATGCGGACCGTCGGGCGAGAAGCCCTTGACCTGAGCGAAGATGATGCGCGGGTTCAGTTCCTTTAGCCGCTCGTAATCGAAGCCGAGGCGCGCGAAGGTGCCAGGCGCCATATTCTCGATAACGATATCGGCCTTCTGCACCATCTTCTCGATCAACGCCTTGCCTTCCGGCGACTTCATGTTGCAGGTGATGCCCTTTTTGTTGGTGTTGTAGAAGATGAAGTAATGGGCGTCGGCGTCCGGCCGGTTGCTGAAGCCCCAGCGGCCGGGCTCGCCGCGTTTCGGTTCTTCAACTTTCACGACCTCTGCACCCAGCCAGGCCAGTGCCTGGGTGCAGGACGGTCCGGCTTCGAATTGGGTGAAGTCGAGTACCTTAATGCCGTCGAGCGCGGGGGCCATGCTGGGTATGCTGTTGCCGTCCATAATCGAGTTCCTCTCTTCCAATGTTTCGTCTTACCGCGAGGCTCGTCGTCTTCCGGATTGGAATAGGCTGGAGCGCCATGGGCCCGGAATACGATGCCATCGGTCGAATGCTTCTGGTGACATTGTCGCCAGCAGTCCGTCGAATGGCAAATTTTGGAACATTTGCCGGTTGGTTGCCGACCGCATTCGTTGCGTTATGGTTCCGTTTTTCATGTTGTATTCCCAGGGAATGGTACAGAAACGGTGTCTGTATTGTCAGAGCAGTGTTGACTGCTGTTCGGTTCGTTCGCACATGATGTCCGCGGCCACCCGGCCGCTGCTGTTTTGTCGGAATTCGTCACCACGGATTCCGACAGCTATTTTTGATGAGCCGAGCTTGTGAGCCTTGAGTCGGAAACCTTTCAACAATCCGCGCACGACTCGCGCCACCGATAGCTGGCGCAAGCTCGAGCTCGGATACGCACGGCAGGACATCCAGCGCGTGCGCGATATGGCGGTCTTTGCGGCAACGCTGCGGGATACTTTCCAGCGCGAGTTTGGCCGTGACGGTGAACTCCTCGCACAGATTTTTTGCGAGGTGAGCCGCCAGCTGGAACTGCAGGAAATTTCCGTCGACATTCAGGGATTGGCCAACGGTCTCGGTTGGCCTTACGCGACCGCACATCGGCGCTGCCTGCAGCTGGAAAAGAAGGGCCATCTCGTTCTCCGAAAGGCGGGACGCCACATCGCGATAAGCTGGTCGGACGAGACCCTTGAGCGCATCATGGAAGCACTCAAAGTGCTGGACGATCCGCCGCAAAGTCCGTGATCACGATCATCGGCGCGCCGATTGAGATGATGTAATTGCAATGGAACGGCTCAGTTTCTGGCTGAAGTCCAAAAATGCCGATGCCAAAGCGTGTCGAATTTCGAGCCAAATGCATTCGATGATTCAACTTTTAAGTTATTTTTATACCGGTTGTACGTATTTCGATAAGGTGGGCGCGCGCGGATAATCGTCGCCATGATTCAGATTCATCATGCTCATGCGGATATCGCGCAGGTTATGGACTACTACGACTCGGTCGGTCGGCCGGGAACGTGGCCCGACCTGAATGAGTTCGACCCGATGAGCGCTGATATTCCCCGGGATGTTGTCGATCGAATGGTGCTTATCGAGGTTACTCGGCGGCCATGGAAATTTGAGCTGCGCTACGCTGGCGCCTTCATCGAGGAGACCGCCGGCAGACGGCTCAAGGGCAGGGAGTTCGGGGAACGTCTCCGTGGCGAGGAGCGGTTGCAATTCGACCGCAATTTGATCGACCTGGTGAGTAAAGGCAGGCCATCCTGGCGGCGAGGCCGGTCGTACCTTCGCAAGGACATCCAAAACTGGGAACTTGAAAGGGTTATGTTGCCTCTTTCCGAATCTGGGGATCGTGTCGATCTGCTGCTTTCTGTTTCCAAGTTCCACAATCTCGGCTGAGCATTCCCACGCCTAAGAATTCGCTGCCGTTGCCGGCTTCGTGTCTTGTTAAGCGTTCGCTAAAAATGGTCGATTTATCCATTTCGGATACAAAAATCTTTGACGGATTTCTTTCACTTCCATAGCGTTTATTTTATTGTTTTTGCAATTAAATGTGAGCGCGTGGCTCCGTTCGTCTCAACCGAAAGGGATGTCGATCGATGAAGCGCTATAACGCCTATATTCGAGACCCGCATGACGACCGTATTGTGGAGCTAGCGGATATCCGCGCCCAGAATATCGTCGAATGCGTTCAAATCGCGGTCCAGGGTGCCATGAACGACAACGGTATTCAGGAACCGGCTGCCGGTGAGCAAATTGCGGTAACCGTCACACCGTTGGAAGATTAAGGCCGGTATCACTCGCTTAAGTCGGAAGCCGAAGCGTTCCCGAATTTGAAATTCTGGAGTCTATTTTCCCCACCGCAACGCGGTTAGGTCCATTTGTGCGGCCAGTGCCAGCAATTGCGACCGAGTTTCGGGTGCCAGCGGCGGCATTGGATGCCGAACATGGTCGGACGCGATCACGCCCCCTTCCTTGAACACTGCTTTGCAGGCACGCAGTCCGCATTGCCGGTTCTCGAAATTGATCAGTGGCAGAAGGCGGGCATATTGTTCGGCTGCGCCCGCGATATCGCCAACGCGGTGCGCTTCAACCAACGGCTTCAACTGATCCGGCAATAAGGCGCTGGGCATGGTGCCCGTGGCACCGGCATTGAGGTCCGCCATCAAGGTAATGGCTTCCTCCCCGTCGAACGGCCCTTCGATGGCCTCACCGCCGGCCGCGATCAAGGACCGCAGCTTGTCAGCGGCTGAGGGTGTTTCGATCTTGAAATAACGCACTTGTTCGATTTCCGTCGCAAGTTTCACGAGAAAGGGTACGGATAGAGTCACACCGCTCAGAGGCGCATCCTGCACCATGATCGGAATACGGGCCGCGTCGCTGACTCGCGCAAACTGTTCGTACGTGCCTTGCTCCGAGCCCTGCAGACTGGCGCCATGATAGGGCGGCATCAGCATGATCATCGCGGCGCCCCGTTCCGCCGCGTCGCGGGCCCGGTTGACCGCAATCTGCGTGGAAAAATGGGAACAGGTGACGATGACCGGTAGGCGGCCATCGATATGCGACAGACAGAGGTCCGCCAGCGCCGTGCGCTCGTCATCCGACAACAGAAACTGCTCTGAATAGTTCGCCAGGATACAGACGCCGTCGCTGCCCTGATCGACCATGCAATCCAGCACTCGTCGTTGGCCCTCGAGATCGAGGTCGCCGGACTCCGTGAAGATCGTTGGTACGACGGGAAAGACGCCGCGATAGGATTGGGTCATTTTGGTTCTCGGTCTGCTGGGTTCAGAAACGTCACCCTATTCGCTTTGGTCGCGAAGCGGAACGATAACGAATGCGCCATTGCCCGCGAATTTCGCTCGCGCTACCTTTGCCACATGCCTGATTCAACGAATATTGGTGCGGAACGGCTGCATTCGGTTTGCCCGCACGACTGCCCAAGCCAGTGTCCGATCGAAGTCGAGCGGATCGACGATTACACCATCAAGCGCGTCTACGGTGCGACGCGCAGCGACTATCACGCAGGTGTCGTCTGCGCCAAGGTCGCGCGCTACAACGAGCGGGTGCACCATCCGGACCGGCTGAAAACGCCCCTGCGGCGTGTCGGTGCGCGGGGCGACCGCGCCGGGTTTGAGCCCATCTCCTGGGACGATGCGATGGACGCCGTCGCCGAAGGCCTGTCCAAGGCGATCGAACGGCATGGGCCGGAAACCGTCTGGGCATACGATTTCGCCGGGACGATGGGACAAATCCAGCGACACGGCATCAACCGATTCCGCAATGCGCTTAAATTCTCGCGCCATATGGGCTCGATCTGTACATGGCTGCCGGACGCGGGGTGGGAAGCGGGAACCGGCGTCAAGCGTGGCGTCAACCCGCGCGAGATGGACGAGTCGGATCTGATCGTCATCTGGGGCGGCAATCCGGTGAACACCCAGGTTCACGTGATGACCCATGTGGCCAATGCCCGGAAGCGCGGCGCCAAGCTGGTCGTCATCGACCCTTACCGCACCGGCACCGCCGCGCAGGCGGACATGCACCTCATGGTGCGACCGGGTACCGACGGTGCGGTCGCGACGGCGATGATGCATGTCCTGTTCAAGGAAGGCTTCGCCGACCGCGATTACCTGACCCGCTACACTGACCACGGCCCGGATTTCGAGGCGCACCTTGAGTCGAAGACACCGGAATGGGCTGCGGAAATCAGCGGTGTCCCGGCGGAGCAGATCATCGAATTCGCGCGGCTGTACGGTGGTACCAAACGGTCTTTTATCCGGTGCGGCTACGGTTTCGCCCGGTCGCGGAACGGGGCGGCGCAGATGCATGCGGTGACCTGTCTGCCGGCGATCACCGGCGCCTGGCAGCATAGGGGTGGGGGCGCGCTCTACAGCAATTCCGGCATGTATAAGCTCGATCGAACGTTGCTCGACGGGTTGGACGTCGCCGATCCCTCGGTTCGCGGTCTCGACATGCCGCAGGTCGGCGCCATCCTGATGGGCGAGAAGCAAGTTCTCGGTGACGGCCCCCCGGTCGATGCGTTGTTCGTGCAGAATACCAATCCCATGTCGATCGCCCCGGACCAGACGAAGGTGCGGCAGGGTTTCTCGCGCGAGGATCTGTTCATCTGCGTGCATGAGCAGTTCCTGACGGAGACCGCGGCAATGGCGGACATCGTTCTCCCCGCGACGATGTTTCTGGAACATACCGACATGTATACCGGCGGCGGTCACTCGCTGCTGATGCTGTCCAAGCCGGTGATCGAGCCCTATGCGGAATGCCGGCCCAACCATTGGGTTCTCACCAACCTGGCGAAAATGCTGGGTGGTGAGCATCGCGGGTTCGATATGACGGAATGGGAAATCATCGACGAGACCTTGCGTGCGTCGGGTCTGCCGAGCGCGGACGAGGTCTGGGCCGGCGATAAATGGATCGACTGCGCCGCGCCGTTCGAAGAGGCGCATTTCCTGAACGGCTTTGCCACCCCGGACAAGAAGTTTCATTTCGCCCCGGATTGGAGCCGCGTCGGCGCCAACAACGCGGTGATGTCCAAACCCCC
>JAPPPC010000430.1 GCA_028817685.1 Rhodospirillaceae bacterium | reverse complement strand
ACGCGAGTCCCGCCGACCTCGACACCCCCCCGGCCCAGACCTTGGTCCTGAGCCCGCACCATACCGGCGGTGACGCGGACGTCATTATTGTCGGCGACGGCGGTAGCGAAGTGCTGAACGGTGGTGGCGGCGACGATGTGTTGATCGGTGGCGCTGGCAACGACGTCCTGCTGGGCGGTACGGGCAACGATTCATTCTTGGTGTCCGGCGCGGACGACGGTTTCGACCGGTTTAACGGTGGCGATGGTTTCGACCGCGTCCTCGGCAGTGATGACGATGATGTCATCGGTATTCTGGTGTTTTCCGGGGAAGAGACCGTCGAACAGATCGATGGCGGTGCAGGCGAGAACATTATCCTGGGATCGTCGTCCAGCCGCGTCATGGACTTCAGCGGCACGGTCCTCACGAATATCGCGCGGATCGACGGTGCCGGCGGCAACGATGTGATCATCGGGTCGTCGGGTGCCGACACGATTGTCGGCGGTGTCGGGAACGACGTCCTGGATGGCGGCAGTGGAGACGACGTTTTCCTGGTTGCCGGGACAAACGAAGGATTCGACCGGGTGACCGGTGGTGCCGGCTTCGATCAGATCCGGGGTAGCGACTCCGATGACACGATCGGTTTCTTGACCTTCACCGGCGATACCACCGTCGAGGCGATCGATGGCGGTGCCGGTGAGAACGTGATTTCCGGTTCGCAGTCCAGCAACGTTCTCGATTTCAGCGATACGGTTTTGACGAATATCGCGCGCATCGAAGGCAATGGCGGCAACGACATCATCACCGGTGCCTCGGGCAGCGATACGATCGTCGGCGGTGTCGGAAACGACATCTTGGACGGGCGGGACGGTGACGATGTGTTCCTGGTCTCTGGCGCGGGTGCAGGGTTCGATCAGATCATTGGCGGGGCGGGTTTCGATCAACTCCTCGGCAGCGACGGCGACGACAGGTTTGGCTTTATCGCCTTTGGTGACGAGGCGACCGTCGAAGCGATCGACGGTGGCGCCGGCGCGAATGTGATCGAAGGCTCCAACTCCAGCAATGCGTTGGATTTCAGCGAGACGACCCTGACCAACATCGCGCGGATCGAAGGCGGTGGCGGCAATGACATCATCACCGGTTCGTCCGGCGCCGACGTGATCCAGGGCGGTGTCGGCAACGACCTGCTGAATGGCGGCGAGGGTGACGATACCCTGCAGGGCGGTAGCGGCCGGGACCAGCTTTTTGGTGACTCGGGCGACGATCGCCTGATCGTTGAAAACGACGATTTCGTGAAGGTCGATGGCGGCGCCGGAACCGATACGGTGGCGATCGATTTCAATCTCGACCTGACGAACGTCATCGACAGCCGCCTTGCGAATATCGAGAGCTTCGATCTGCGCAGCGGATCGGATGCTGCGCTGACCATTGGTTTGAGCGATGTGCTGGCTGCGACGGACGGCATCAACGCGCTGACGGGTGGTCTGGACGATCTGGTCATCCGCCGCGACGGCGGCGATACGGTGAATGTCGTCGGCGATAGCTGGGATGTCAGCCAGGACGCCATCGATACCGACGGCGACGGCGCGGCCGAGGGCTACACCGTGTTCAACGACGCGGCGAGCGGCGCGACCGTCTATGTCGAGAACGCGCAGTTCGCCTGATCTCGCACTGTCCGTATTCAGACGTTAAGTTGGGCAAGCTTCACTGCCAAAGGGCTTGCACATGACGACCGAAAATCCGCTGACGATCCGCCTGAATGCTGCCGACAATGTCGTCGTCGCCAGGGTCGACCTGCTTCGGGCAACCGAAGTCGAGGGGGTTGCCTGTGCGGAGACCATCCCGGCCGGCCACAAGGTGGCCGTGGAGCCGATTGCCGCCGGTGCCGCAGTCCGCATATAAAATCAGATCATCGGCTTCGCGACCGAGGACATCGCGCCCGGTGCGCATGTGCATGTCCAGAACGTGGCCATGCGTGACTTCGAACGCGACTATGCCTATTGCGAAGAGGCGCGGCCGACGGACTATGTCAGCGAGCGCGGCACCTTTCAGGGCTATAGGCGCAAGAATGGCAGTGTCGGGACGCGCAACTACATCGGCATTCTGACAAGCGTCAATTGCTCGGCCACCGTCGCGCGCTATATCGCCGAAGCGATCCGCAAGGAAGATCTCGCCGGCTATGAGAATGTCGATGGGGTTGTCGCTCTGGTGCACGGCACCGGCTGCGGCATGGCGGATACGGGCGAGGGCTACGCCAACCTGCAGCGCACCCTGTGGGGCTACGCGCGGCATCCGAACTTCGCCGGCATCGTGATGGTCGGGCTGGGCTGCGAGGTGAACCAAATCGACTTTTTGCTGGAAGCCTATGGCATCGAACGCGGCCCGCTGTTCCAGACCATGACGATCCAGGACTCCGGCGGCACGCGGCGCTCGGTCGAGCATGGCGCGGCGCTGGTGCGCGAGATGCTGCCGGAAGCGAACAAGGCGCGCCGCGGGACGGTCTCGGCCGAGCATCTGACCTTGGCGCTGCAATGCGGCGGTTCGGACGCCTATTCCGGAATTACGGCCAACCCCTCGCTGGGCGCGGCGGTCGATCTGCTGGTGCGGCATGGCGGCACCGCGATCTTGAGCGAAACACCGGAGATCTACGGTGCGGAACATCTGTTGACGCGCCGCGCCGTGAGCCGCGAGGTCGGCGAGAAGCTGATCGAGCGCATCCGCTGGTGGGAGGCATACACCGAGCGCAATGGCGGCGAGATGAACAACAATCCGTCACCCGGCAACAAGGCGGGCGGGCTGACGACGATCCTGGAGAAGTCGCTCGGCGCCGCGGCCAAGGGCGGGACGACGAATCTATGCGGCGTCTACCAATATGCCGAGCCGATCCGCGACAAGGGTTTCGTCTTCATGGATTCGCCCGGCTACGACCCCTGCTCGATCACCGGGCAGGTCGCGAGCGGAGCCAATATCGTGTGTTTTACGACCGGCCGCGGTTCCGTCTATGGCTGCAAACCGGCACCGAGCCTGAAATTGGCGACCAACACCCCCATGTTCGAGCGCATGGACGAGGATATGGACATCAATTGCGGTGTCGTTGTCGACGCCGGTCAGTCGATCGGTGATGTCGGCGCGGGTATTTTCGACCGGCTGCTCGAAGTCGCTTCCGGCAGTCCGACCAAGTCGGAGATCTTCGGCTTCGGCGACGACGAATTCGTGCCTTGGCAAATCGGCGCCGTCATGTAGGAATGCGCCCGCGCGGCCCGGCGCCGCGCGCTGTTTTAGAAACATCATCGGGTAGCCATGTCGACATCATCGCCTTCGGAGACCGGAGGCCCCACAGTTTCGGCCCAGCGGGTGCGGTCGCTGTTCGCCACGATGTGCCGTATCCAGGCTTTTGAGGAAGCCGCCGAGCGGGCGGCCAAGGAAGGGCTCATCACCGGCGCGGCACACCTGTCCATCGGGCAGGAAGCGACGGCCGCCGGGGTCTGCGGCAATCTACGCACATCGGATTTGATCACCAGCACCCATCGCGGGCACGGCCATACGATCGCCAAGGGCGCCAGCGCGGATGCTATGATGCGCGAGCTGTTCGGCCGCGCCGGCGGTACCAGCGACGGCAAGGGCGGCTCCATGCACATCGCCGATTTCTCGGTCGGCATGCTGGGCGCGAATGGCATCGTTGCCGCGGGCATCCCGATCGCCGCCGGCGCCGCCCAGGCCAAGCGCCTGCTGGGCGAGGACGCCGTCGTGGCCTGCTTCTTCGGTGACGGGGCGGTCAACCGGGGGCCGTTCCTGGAGGGGCTGAACTGGGCGCGGATCTACGATCTGCCAGTGCTTTTCGTGTGCGAGGACAACCGCTATGCAGCGCGCACCCGAACCGGCGCCATGACGGGCGGACCGGGACCGGCGGCACGGGCCGAGAGCCTCGGCGTGCCGGCGCACCCGATCGACGGCAACGATGTGATGGCAGTCGACGCGCTGGCCGGCCAACTGGTCGAAGAGATGCGGGCGGGCGGCGGCCCGCAATTCATCCATGCGAAGACCTACCGGCAAAAGGGACATACGGTTGCCGATCCCGGCACGTGGCGGCCGGCGGAGGAGATCGCTCAGTTCCTGGAACACGATCCGATGACCATCGCGCGACAGTTTCTGATCGATGCCGGGGCCGGACCGGCGGACCTCGATGCCATCGTGGCGGACGCCCAGCAGGAGATGGCGGACGCCTATGACAGTGCGGCGGCGGCACCCTGGCCGGATGACGGGCTGGCCGCCACCGACGTCCAGGATATCGGAGGTCCGGCATGAGGACGGTCACCTATAAAGAGGCGTCGCGTCTGGCGCTGGCCGAGGAGATGCGCCGCGACCCGACCGTCTGGACGCTGGGCGAAGATGTCGGCGATGGCGGCGTGTTCGGCCAGTATACGGGATTGCGCGACGAGTTCGGCCCCGACCGGGTGGTGAGCACACCGATTTCGGAGGCGACGATCATGGGGGCGGCGGTCGGCGCGGCAATGGTCGGCACCCGGCCGGTCGTGGAGCTGCGCTTCGCCGACTTCGCGCTCTGCGCGATGGACGAGATGGTCAACCAGGCAGCCAAGGCGCGCTACATGTTCGGCGGTCAGACCCGGGTCCCGGTCGTCATCCGCCAGCCGATCGGCATGTGGCGGTCGTCCGCGGCGCAGCATTCGCAATCGTTGGAATCCTGGTATGTCCATACGCCGGGCTTCGTCGTTTTGGCGCCGGGGACACCGGCCGACAATCACGGGCTCCTGAAATCTGCGATCCGGTGCGACGATCCGGTGATCTTCATGGAGCACAAGGATAGCTGGGACGTGGAAGGCGAAATTCCCGATGGCGGCGATGAGATCGTTCCCATCGGCAAGGCAAAGATCGTCCGCCCCGGCGAGGATTTGACGATCGTCACCTGGTCCGGCGCGGTACAAGTCGCGCTGCAGGCTGCTGACGCAGCGGCCGGGAAGGGCGTTTCGGTCGAGATCGTCGATTTACGCAGCCTGTGGCCCTGGGACAAGGAGGCCGTCTTTCAGTCGGTCGAAAAGACGCGGCGACTCGTGGTTCTGCACGAAGCGGTCAAAGTCTGCGGCTTCGGCGCCGAAGTCGCGGCGACGGTTTCGGAGACAATGGGCGATCGTCTCGCGACGCCGGTTCGCCGGTTGGGCGCACCGAGAATTCCAATACCCTATGCCCCGCCGCTGGAGGATCTGTGCCGCGTGCGGGTTGCCGATGTCATGACTACAGTTGAGGAGATGGGCGTATGAGCACGCCGAACCAGGACAATATCACGCGCAGCATGAATGGCGGCGAGGCGCTGGCCGAAATGCTGCAGTTGCACGAAGTCGATCTCATGCTGGGCATGGGCGGTTTCCAATTGCTGCCTTTCTACGAAGCGGTGCGCGGGCTCGGGCTCAACCACAATTTGATCAACGACGAACGCTGCGGTGCCTTTATCGCCGACGCCTATGCGCGGGTCACGGGTAAGCCCGGCGTGTGCGATGCGACCCTCGGCCCCGGCGTGACGAACCTCGTCACCGGGCTGGTGGAATCATTGAATGCGGGGGTGCCGCTGGTCGTGCTGGCGGGCGACGCCAACCGCGAGCATGCCTGGAAGAACATGACCCAGGAATGCCGGCAGGTCGATATCCTGACACCGGCGGCGAAGGAGTTGATCCGTATCGAGAGCGGCAAGCGCATTCCCGAGCTGGTTCGGCGCGCGTTTGCGGTGGCGACGAGCGGCCGGCCGGGACCGGTGATCCTCGACGTGCCGGAAGATGTTTGTCACGAGACGCATGAGTTCCGGGCAGACGATTTCTGGATCGAGGCGGAAGCCAAATCGATCCCGGCGCGGCGCGCGCGGCCCGGCGCCGACGACGTTGCCCGCGCGGCAGCCCTGCTGGCGAAGGCGGAACGGCCCTTGATGCTGGTCGGTGGCGGAATCCACCTGTCCGACGGCTACGACGCGCTGCTCGAATTCGCCGAAGCGCAAAACATTCCGGTGGCCCACACGATGAGCGGCAAGGGCGGAATCGCCTGCTCCCATCCGCTGTCCGCCGGGCTGTTCGGGCGCTACACAAGAATCGCCAATGATCTGATCGAAAGCTCCGACTGTCTGATGGCGGTTGGCTGCAAGCTAGGCGAAATCGCGACCAAGCGGTTCCAGCTTCTGCCCGAGGACACGCCGCTGATCCAGCTCGAAGTCATGGCCGAGGAGATCGGCCGGACGACACGCGTGCATGCCGGGCTGTGCGGCGATGCCGCCGAAGGGCTGCGGGCCCTGGGCGAGGAGCTGTCCGACAGTGCGGCGAGCGCCAAGGCAAACCGCGCGGACTATGTCGCGGAAGTGTCGGTACGGATGAAAAAATGGCTCGACGAGGCGGCCGAACGGCTGCATTCGACGGAACGTCCGGTCAATGTGGCGCGCATGATCAACGAGCTCAACAATGTGATGCCCGCCGATTCCGTGCTGGTCGCCGATGGCGGCTTCTCCGGCCATTGGACCGGGTTGCTATACGACACCAAACGGTCGGGCCGGACCTATATCGCCGACCGCGGATTGGCCTCGATCGGCTACGGCCTGCCCGGCGCCATCGGCGCGCAGATCGGCGCGCCCGACATGCCGGTGGTCGCGATGACCGGCGATGGCGGTTTCAACATGGTGATCGGCGAGCTGGAAACAGCGTTGCGCATGAAGACGGGGGTCACGATCCTGGTCGTGAACAATGCCGCGTCCGGCTATGTGAAAGCGCTGCAGCACGCGGTCTATGACGGCAAATATCAGTCGAGCGACCTGATGGAAACGAACTACGCGCAGGTTGCCGAAGCGTTCGGCTGCCACGGCATTCGCGTGGAGGATCCGGAAGAGCTGGCCGGCGCCATGCAGGCCGGCATGGCCGAGACCAGCCGCCCGACCGTCATCGATGTCGTCGTGACCCGGGATCCCGCGAAGATGCTGCCGGCGGTCGACAGCCGGGTGCTAAAGGTTGAGAAGGGCGACCGTCCGGTCTGACCGGCAAGGTCACTTCAAGGATGCGATGATCGCGTCGACGAAGGCGGCGGTGGTCTGGCCCGGCTGACCGCCGCGCGCGGCGGCGCTTTCATTGACGCGCGAAATCACACCGGTTTCGTAGATCGATTTGGCGTCGCCGATCCGCGCGCTCGCCGCGGATACGGTGGCGGCGGGAATGTTGCGGCCGTCAAGCGCGGGCAGCCGGCTGATACCGGCATCGTCGATACCGATTCCCGCATCGTTGAACACCGCGGCAACGGCGTCGTACCGGAACGCGGTTTCCGGCTGGCCGCCGAGCGCTTCCCCATGCGACCCGCAGATCACGATGTGATCGGCATCCTCCGGCGCGGCCAGCGACGCCGAATCGAGACCCCAGACCGGTGGCGCACCCTGGTCTTCGCGCAACAGCATGCGGTTCTCCGTCTGTGGCGGTGGGCTGACCGAAACCGCCGCCGCGCCCCGCATCCTTTCGGCGCAATCATTGCAGCTTTGCCCCGCGGCGCAGCCGAGGGCCGCCGCCGCATCGTTCACGTGACTGATCACGCCACGCGTCTTCATGTCGCCGCCATCGCCGATCCGCGCGCTGCGATACCCTACCGTGGCGG
>JAPPPC010000437.1:1631-7607 GCA_028817685.1 Rhodospirillaceae bacterium | reverse complement strand
CCGAACATCAGGTACCCGTAAATCCTCGCCCAGATCAGCGCGAAGTAGCGGAATGGTGCGACGACGACCGCCTCGCCAAACAGGAAAGCGGCGACGAGAAAATACTGGCCGGTTCCTTGCAACGCGCCCGTCAGAGCGAACAAGGCGAGCCCTTGCAAATCCGGTGTCCGCCAACCGAAGAACAGGCTGCAGAACCCGCCCAGCATCACGCAGGCGGTGGTACAGATCATGATGCCGTTGGCGTCCTCGGTCCGGGAAAGGTGGCGGGTCGAGATGTCACGGAAACTATTGAAAAAGGTCGCGATCAGGGCGAGCAAGGCCGGCCAGACCAGGGCGTCGCCGCTCGGTCGGATCATCAACAGGATACCGCTGAACCCGATGATAACCGCCGTCCAGCGCCGCCAGCCCACCTGCTCACCCAGGAAATAGGGCGCCAACGCGGTCATGATGATCGGCGTCGCGAACATGATGGCCGTGATGTCGGCCAGCGGCATGTGCTTGATGGCGATCATGAACAGGAAGGAGGTGATCACCGCGAACAGGCCCCGCAGCAACTGCCCGCGCCGGTCGACGATGCGCACCGTCCGGAACCCGCCCTTGCGCCAGACCATGATGGCGATCGGGATGAAGACGAATATCGATCGGAAGAACAGAATCTGGCCGGGTGGGTAGCCGCCCGTCAAAAACTTCGACAGCCCGTCCGTGAAGGCGAGGATCGCGCCCGCCGTGATCAGGCAAAGGATCCCCTTCAGACTGTCGGACATGCGGTTCCTCTCGTGATCATCATGACGCCGCCTTGGTCGCGATAACGGGTTCGACCGCTTCGAGTTCTTCCCGCGGCAGATGACAGGCGATCCGATGGCCGCTTGCAAGCGTTTGCATATCCGGCACCGCTTCGTCGCAGACCGCGCCGATGCGCCTGGGGCAGCGGCTCGCAAACGGACAGCCGGCCGGCGGTTCGAGCGGAGTCGGCGGCGCCCCTTCCAGCACGATCCGCCGCTTCTGCACGGTGGGATCGGCGACCGGCACCGCCGACAGCAACGCTTCCGTATAGGGATGATAGGGCGGGCCGAACACCGCTTCAGTCGGTCCCTGCTCCATCACACGTCCCAAATACATGACAACGACCCGGTCCGCGAGGTAGCGAACGGCGCTCAAATCGTGGCTGATGAACACCAGCGAGGTCTTCTGCTCGCGCTGAATATCCATGACCAACTCTGTGATCGCCGCGGCAACCGAGACGTCGAGTGCCGAGATCGGTTCGTCCGCGATGACGGCAGCGGGATTTCCGGCGAAGGCGCGGGCGATGGCGACGCGCTGCTTTTGCCCGCCTGACAATTGCCGTGGCCGCCGGCTGGCAAAGGCTGCGGGCAGTTTCACCATTTCGAGGAGTTGCTGCACGCGGGCGCGCACCTTGGCGGGCTCCCTCTCGATCCCGAACTTGCGGATCACCCGTCCGATCTGCGCCCCAATGCTGAGCGAAGGGTTCAGCGTATCGTTCGGGTTCTGGAAGACCATCTGCAGGGCGCCCCGCTGCGCCGGCGTCCGATCGCGCGCGGTCACGCCACCGATCTCGCTGTCCTGAAAGCGCACCGTCCCACCGGATGCGGTCTCCAATCCCACGAGGACCCGGGCAAGGGTCGATTTGCCACAGCCCGACTCTCCGACGATCGCCACCGTTTCCCCTACCCTGGCATCGAAACTCAGCGCCTCATTGGCCTTCACGTAACGGACCGTCTGGCCGCTGACCAAAGCCCGCAGGGAAGTGTCGCGGACAGCGTAGTACTTCCGCAGTTGGTCGACTTCGAGGACGGTTTCGCCGGGTGTGTCCGGCAGATGATAGGCGCTTTGCGGCATGGCGATTGGCGGCACGGCATCGCGCCAGCGGGCACAACGCACCCCCTCCGCCATGTCGATGCTGCGTACGCCGCATATCTCCTGGCGAAATGACGCACAACGCGGCCCGAAATTGCAGCCTTCGGGGCGGTCTTGCGGCAACGGAAGCTGGCCTGGGATCGCGCGGAGCGGCCGCGCATGCTTGTCCGCGTGCGGCAGCGGGATGCAGCCGAGCAGCCCCTGCGTATAAGGATGGCGCGGGTTGACGAAAAGCGCGCCGGTCTCACGCTCCTCGACGATTTCGCCGGAATACATCACGCCGATCCGGTCGCAAACCTCGAGCATCAGGCCGAGATTGTGCGAGATGTACAACAAGGCCGTCCCGAACTTGCGGCTCAGCTCGGCGATCAACTCGACAATTCCCGCCTCGACCGTCACGTCCAGAGCGGTCGTCGGCTCGTCAAGCAGCAACAAGGCCGGTTCCCCAAGCAGCGCCATGGCGATCACGACACGCTGCTGCTGGCCGCCGGAGATCTGATGCGGATAGGCGCCCATCACCCGCTCCGGGTCCGGTAGATGGACATCGCGCAGCATCTGCACCGCCCGTGCACGGGCTTCCGCCGCTGTAACACCGCAATGGGTCAGGGGCACTTCGCAGAGCTGGTCGCCAATGGTGAGTGACGGGTTCAGAGCCGACATGGGCTCCTGGTAGACCATCGCGATCTGCCCGCCGCGAATGGCACGCAGCTCGCTATCGTTGAGCACTGCCATGTCGCGGCCCCGGAAGCGAACCCGTCCCCCGGTGATATCCCCGTTCGTCCCCAAGTAACGCATGATCGCCATCGCGACCGTCGATTTGCCGCATCCCGACTCGCCCACCAATCCAACACTCTCACCCGGTGCCAGCTGCAGCGAAAAATCGACGATGGCCGGAATCTCGCCGGCTCGGCTGAAATAGGAAACGCAGAGATCTTCGATCTCGAGAATGGGAGTGATGTCCGGCCCGTCCACGTTCAATCCCTCAGCGAGATTTCGCGCAGCCCGTCGGCCAGCAGGTTGAAGCCAAGCACGAGCGAGGAGATCGCCACGCAGGGGAAGATCGTCATATGCGGAAAGATCATCGCCATGCTGCGGCCTTCATTGACCATGCCGCCCCAATCCGGGTCGGGCGGCGGCAGACCGAGTCCGAGAAATCCGAGCACGCCAATGGTGATGATGACGTAGCCCAGCCGAACGCAGGCATCGACGATCAGCGGGCCGCGCGCGTTCGGCAAGATTTCCACCAGCATGATGAAAAGGGATGCTTCGCCACGTGTCTGCGCCGCGGCGACATAGTCCCTGTTGCGCAGATCGAGGGTCAGTCCCCGGACGATCCGCATGATGCCCGGCGCGCTCGCGAAGGTGATCGCGATGACGATGTTGATGCCCGAGGCGCCGAAAGTGGCGATGACGATGATGTAGAGCACCAGGACCGGGAAAGACAGGATCACGTCGCCGACCCGGCTCAGTACCATGTCCCACCACCCGCGGTTATATCCGGCTGCAAGGCCCATGAGGATCCCGACGGCATAGGCGCAGATTGTCGCGAGCGGCGCATAGATCAGCACCGTCCGCGAGCCCCAGATGATGCGCGACAGGATATCCCGGCCGAGATTGTCGGTCCCGAGCCACAGGGTCGTTCCCGTCCCGGCATGAACCGTTCCCGGTTTCGCGAAGGGCTGCAAAATTGCCAGCGGATCGTGCGGGGCCAGCAACGGTGCAAACAGCGCGACCAGCACCCAGAACAAGATCAGCCCGGCGCCGATCATGCCAATCCAGCTTTCCCGCAGGATCGCGATCGTCCGCCAGGACGCGGCGGCGTTGCCGGCGATTTCAGTCATCGACTTCTCATGAGAAGCGGATCCGCGGATTGAGATAGGTGTAGCCGATATCGGCGATCGTCTGCGTCGCGACGGCGACGAAAACGGCGACCATCGCGCAGGCCTCGATGACAAAGATGTCCTGGTTGAGGGACGCCTCCAGCAACAGCGCGCCGAACCCCTTATAGGCAAAGAAGAATTCGACGACGATAACGCCCGACAGCAGCCAGTTGAGCTGCAGCATGATCACCGTGAAGGGCGCAATCAGCGCGTTGCGCAGCGCGTGCTTGAGGATCACCTGGCGGTACGGCAGCCCCTTGAGGATCGCGGTGCGGATATAGGGCGTCGTCATGACCTCCGCCATGGAGGCTCGCGTCATCCGCGCCACATACCCGAAATCGTAAAGGAACAGCACCAGAACCGGCAGCACCAGCTGTTTCAGGTCGAACCCGTTGATCATGCCGGAGGTTCCCGGCAGCCAACCCAGCCCGAACACGAAGATCGCCGACAGAAAAACCGCGCTGGCGAATTCCGGCACCGACGTGGTCAGCACACTGGTCACCGAGATGGTACGGTCGAGCTTCGAGCCCTCGCGCATTCCCGCCAAGACCCCCAGGATCAGCGACACCGGTATCAGGAAGGCGAAGGTCCAGAAACCGAGGATCGCCGTGTTCCACAGCCGAGGCCATAAAACGTCCGCAACCGGCACCTTGAAACGGTGTGACTCACCGAAATCTCCGGTCAGGAAGTTTCCCGCCCAATCGAGGTAACGGACCCAAACGGGCTCGAAATAGCCGTGCTTTTCCAGCCAGAGGTTCTTCTGCTCCGCGGTCGCAAACGGCCCCAATACTTTGGTGGCGACATTGCCCGGCGAAATTTCGAGCAGCAGAAACAGCAGGATCGACACCGCCACCATGGTCATCGCCATGAGCGCAACCCGTTTGGCGATGAAACTCACCATTGAACGCCTGTCCGCGCGACGCGCGCCAATGCCGACCGCTCAGGCAAAGCGTGCACGGTCAGGCGTCGATCCAGACCTTGTTCCAATTGTGGTAGTTGGAGGGATGCATCTCGATCCCCTTCACTTTCGTGCTGCAGGCGGTCATGACCGAACGGAAGAAGGGCTGCACCATGATGGCGTCGTCCTGCAGGCGTTTCTCGACCTTGCCCATGACCTTACGGCGCGCCTCAATATCGATGGTCGATTCCGCCTGACCCAGCAACGCGTCGAATTCCTTGCTCGCGTAATGGGTCTCGTTCCACGGCACACCGGAGCGATAGGCGAGCCCCAGCGACATCGTTCCGAGCGGCCGGTGCGCCCAGGAGGTCAGGCTGAACGGCGCCTTGTCCCAGACCTCCCAATACTGGGCGGCAGGCATCACATTCACTTTCAGGGTAATGCCGGCGTCGGCGAGGTTCTGTTTCAGCACGACAACGGAATCCTGCTCCCAGGTTCCCTGTGTATTGCCGACATTGCAGGTCACCGACAGCCCCTTCGCATGGCCTGCTTCCGCCAGCAGCTTTTTCGCCGCCGCCACATCCCGTTTCACCGGCGGCAAAGCGGCATAGTCCGGCTGGCAATCGCACACGTGATGGTTTTCGCCCGGCGAACCAAGGCCGCGATGAGAGGTCTTTAAATTCTGCACATTGTCGGAGGCGAGCAAGATCGCTTTTCGCACGCGGATATCGTCGAAGGGTTTCGCGTCGACCTGCATGCGAATGACGCCGGTCTGCGCCGTGGTGGCTTCCAAAATCTTGACCCCCGGAATCGCCCGGGCCGCCTCCAGCGTATTCAGATTGATTTGGTAGATCCCGTCCACCTGACCGGAGGCGAGCGCCGCCAAGGCCGCTGTCGCTTCCGTGCCCAAGTCGATGTAATGGATTTCACTAAGGTGCGGCGCGTCGTCCCAATACGTCGTCTTGCGCCGCTTCAGGACCGCCTTTTCGCCGACTTTGTATTCCGCCAGCGTATAGGGACCGGTCCCCAACTCCGGCGCTTTGGTCAGGTTGCCGCCCTTTTCGTCGAAACTGCGGTGCACGATCATCGCCGGATAGTGGTAGAGCTTTTCCGGCAGCGCCAAATCGGGTGCGTTCAGATGAAACCGGACGGTGTGCGCATCAAGCTTTTCGACCGCGCCCGGTGTCATCTTCTTAATTTTGATGGGCTTGCCGTCCTTGTCCTTGCCGTCCGTCGTATCGACCATGCCATTCAGCAGGCCCAGCATGGACGACCCGGTCGCTGGGTCGAGCCAGCGTTTGCCGTTGTAGACGACATCGTCAG
>JAPPPC010000437.1:707-1621 GCA_028817685.1 Rhodospirillaceae bacterium | reverse complement strand
ATCGTCAGCCGTAAGAGCATCTCCATTGCCGAACGTAACGCCTTTCCGCAGCGCGAACGTCCAAGTCTTCAGATCGTCGGAGACTTGCCAGGATTCCGCCAGCATCGGACGCGTCACATTGTCCGCACCAGTTACCGTCAGATACTCGCAAATTTGCCGCCCGATATTCGCCTTCTCGCCCCAATCGTATTTGTGCGGATCCGAGATATCCTGAACCACCATCGCCATCCGCATGACGCCGCCGGATTTGGGGGCCGCCTCGGCTTCAGAGACCGGGCCCGGCAGGCCCGAGACCGCGTATGCCGCGCTGGCCGACAGGCCCAGCAAGGTCGCGGTGCGCAAGAACTCGCGCCGGTCGATCCGGCCGGCCTCGACCTGTCGGCACAGCTCCTTAACGGACGGATGAACAGCGCCTTTGGTGATGCGGCGATCCCTCGTTCTTCCCATGCGCCCCTACTCCCTAATCGCTTGGTCCGGATTATTTTTCCGTCGCAAAACAAAACATATAAACTGTCACCTATCAAACCGATGACCGCGTGCCGCGCCTTCCCGGCGTAAACCGCGTTCGCTTTCCAGACAATGCAGCGGAGCCGCCCGTGAACCACCCGACGATGACGCGAGACGATGTCGTTCTCGAATCCAGTGAAACCTTGCATGACGGCTTCTTTCAAATGAAGCACTACCAACTGCGTCACCGTCTCTTCGAAGGCGGCTGGAGCCCGAATCTGAGCCGCGAAATCATGCTGCGCGACCCGGTCGCCGGTGTCATTCCCTACGACCCCATCCGCGACGAAGTGGTCCTGCTGGAACAATTCCGCGGCGGGATGTTCGCGGCAGGCGATCAACGCCCGTGGAGCATCGAAATCGTCGCAGGGATCATCGAGAAAGGCGAAAGCGCCGAGGAAATGGCGCGC
>JAPPPC010000437.1:0-697 GCA_028817685.1 Rhodospirillaceae bacterium | reverse complement strand
TGGCGCGCCGGGAAACGTTGGAAGAGTGCGGATGCACGGTCGGGCGGCTCGAGCAGGTAATGGAATTCTATCCCAGCCCCGGCGGTTGTTCCGAGCTTGTCACCGTCTTCTGTGGCGAAGTGTCGTCGGAAGGTGCGAGCGGTGTCCATGGTGTCGCTGAAGAAGGCGAGGATATCCGCGTTTTTTCGATCAGCGTCGACAAGGCGATGGCACAGATCCAGTCCGGGGCGATCAATAACTCCATCGGCGTCATCGGTATTCAGTGGCTCGCCCTGAACCGCGACGAGTTACGCCAGCGCTGGACCTGAGCTGTGGATCGCGACGATGCCGAATTGCTGCGCGAGGAACCGCTGCATGAGGGGTTCTTCCGCATGGTCCGGTTGCATTTACGGCACAAATTGTTCGCCGGCGGTTGGACGGAGCCCCTCGACCGCGAGGTCGTGCTGCATGGCACGGTTGCGGCAATCATCCCCTATGACCCGATCCGCGACTCCGTCGTCCTGATTGAGCAGTTCCGCAACGGCAAGTTCGCAGCGGGCGATGCACAGCCATGGAGCGTCTCGATTGCCGCCGGCATGATCGAGCCGGGCGAAAGCGCAGCAGACATGGCCCGCCGGGAAACGCTCGAGGAAACCGGCTGCACCATCGGCCGGCTGGAGCAAGCGCTTACCTTCTATTCGAGTCCCGGCGGCTCGTC
>JAPPPC010000189.1 GCA_028817685.1 Rhodospirillaceae bacterium | reverse complement strand
CGCTACGCCCGGGACACGTTCGACATCCTGTCCTTCGAATCCCTGGAGCTTCTGATGTCCGTCATTCAGAACCACTGCCAAACCAATCCGAAGGACCGGCTGCACGGCGTGCTCAACGGCCTTCTGGTGTCCTTGGCACCGGACCGGTTGCGCGCTGAGTCGCCGCGGGTGCAAATCACGGACGGGGACCGGCAGACGGCCCTGCGTCGCGAGACGATCCGTAGGGTTCAATCCCGGCTGCAGAAGCGGGGCCTCTATCAGGGCGCCATCGACGGCCGCTTTACCGACGCAACCCGTTCCGCCCTGATCGCCTTCCAATCCGATCTCGACTTCGAGACAACCGGATTTCCCGATCAGACGACCCTGTGGCGGTTGCTGAGGAACTAGCCTCTGACTATCGCTGCGCCCTGCGTCGCCGGCCATGCCACAGGATCAACAGGCTGGCCGCCAGATGCAGGGCCAGCATTATGCACAAGGGGACCTGATAGTCCCCGGTAACGTCGAAAAGCCAGCCACTCACCGCCGTCGCCACACTACCCATCGCGAACATGGCGGCTCCTGTTGCACCGTAGGCAGTGCCGTATCCTTTCGCGCCGAAACTATCGACCAGCAGCAGCGGTGGCAGCATTGTAATGCAGCCGATCACGCAGCCAGCGATGGCGGAGGCGGCGTACAGCAGCAGCGGCGTATCGCCTAGCAAAACCAGTAACAGGCCAACCCCTTGAATGAGGTAACAACCGGCGGCGAGCGACGCCAAGGGAAAGCGGCTGCTCAATAGGCCCAGAACGAACCGTCCGATGGCGCCACTGGCCGCCGCGAGACCGGCCGCGATCGCGGCGCCGGACAGGCCGAGACTGTCCTGCAGCAGCGGAATTTGATGCATCAGGAAGCCGACCTGCGCCCCAAGGGAAAGCATTGCCGCGAGTGTAATCAGCCAAAACCGCGTATCGGCGAGAAACAGGCTGAGGCCGGGCGACGGCGCCGAGGAATCGCTGGTGTCGTTATCGACGCATTCCCGCTCCGCTTCCTCGTGCTTCGGGGACCGAATCACGAAGGCAACAATCGGCAAGGCCGACAGCAGCAGGACAGCGCCAATCGTTACCATCGTCGCGCCGAACCCCTTCGCCGCGGTCAGATAATTCATCAGCGGCGGCATGACCGCCCCGCCAACGCTGGCACCGGTGAGGCCAATGCCAAGTGCCAGGCCGAGGCGACGCTTGAACCAAGGAATAAGCGACGCGCTGATCGCCATCGCCGAGAGTCCCGGATAGGCCGTCCCCATCACGGCGAAAATGGCGAAGAGTTGCCATGGCGACGTGAAAAAACCGGTTTCGAACGCGGCAAGTCCGAAACAGCCGCTCGCCATAGCCAGCGCCCCATACAGTATTGCCGGGCGCGTTCCGTAGCGGTCGATCAGGCGCCCCAGCAGCAAGCTGCCGGCGACATTGGCCAGCCAAAAACTGGCAACACCGGCGGACAAGGTCGTGGTCGGCCACCCGGTCGTGCGGCCCAGCGCCACGATATAAAAGCCGTGGCCGTAGAAACCGATTCCCCAGGCGAAAAACGCCATGACGAAACAGGCCGCGGCAATCCACCAACCGCGATAAAAACCGCGATCGCCGCTTTGTTCGGAGTCAGGCAGGGAATTTCCAGGCACGTTAGATTACTTCAAGGCGCAAGTTACGCAGCAGCACGCGGAACGGTCCAGTTCGCATCGCGTCCCCGAGGCCTTAAACTGCATCGGAACCTCTCTCTGCGTAAGGAAATTGATCGATGGAATTCGGAATCGCGATGGCAACGGATGCCGACGCCTGGAAGCTCGTCAGCCGGGCGGAAGAGCTCGGTTTCACGAGCGCCTGGTTCTACGACACGCAGATGCTCAGCGCGGATTGTTTTGTGGCGATGGGGGCCGCCGCTGTGAAGACCGACCGCATCCGGCTGGGTACGGGCGTGTTGATCCCGACCAACCGGATCGCACCAGTGACCGCCAACGCGCTGGCCAGCCTGAACAAGTTGGCGCCCGGCCGCATCGATTTTGGTGTCGGCACCGGATTTACCGGACGTCGGGCCATGGGGCTGGGCGCCATGAAATTGGCCGACATGGAGGCTTATATCGAAATTGTCGAAGGTCTCATTCGCGGCGAGACCTTGCAGACCGAATTCGAAGGCAAAACCCGCAAGATCAGGTTCCTCAATCCGGATCTGGGGTTGATCAATACGGCGGATCCGATCGCGCTGCATGTCTCCGCCTACGGGCCGCGCTCGCGAGCCCTGACCGCGAAGCTCGGCGCGGGCTGGCTGTATTTCGCAGGCGATGTCGATACCGCGGCCACGAACGCGGCGGCCATGCGCGACGCCTGGACCGCGGCGGGGCGCAGCACCGGCGACCTTTCGTCCATCACCTTTGCGTTGGGGTGCGTCCTGGAAGACGGCGAACCTTTCGACTCGCCCCGCGCCATGGCACAGGCAGGGCCACGCGCCGCAGTCATCCTGCATCGTGCCGCGGACGAAGCGATCGCGGGCCTGCTGAACTCCAGCGGCATTCCGCCGGCCGCGGCCGATGCGATCGCCGGCTATGTGGAACATGCGATGCGCTATGAACCGGCTGACGCGAAATATCTCGAAAACCATCGCGGTCACCTCATGTTCGTGAAACCGGAAGAGCAGAAATATGTTACCCCCGAACTGATCCGCGACACGTCCTTCACCGCGACCGAAGCCGAACTGAGATCCCGCATCGGCGACCTTCGGGACGCAGGCTATACCCAATTCACGATCCAGATCATTCCGGGCCAGGAAGATGCCATTGAGGATTGGGGCCGGGTGTTCAAGGGGTTCAGCTGACCTTCTACCGACCGGGCGACATTTGTTGCGCCGCCGCGGTGGAGAACAGCGCCGCGACCGCGAACAGGGCCGCGAACAGGAAGATGAGTGACGGCTGTTGTTCGTCTAGGAACCAGCCGAACAGGATGGGCGCCAGGCTCAACCCGATCGAATAGCCGACGAAGACAAACCCAAAGACCTTTCCGACCTCGCCTGGCGGCGTCAGGTTGCGCAGCATCAGATCGCGCGCCGGCAGCACCGCGCCCAGCCCGACCCCGCAAAGCGCCATCAGGGCGATCAGTAACACGCCGGATGACGGCACGACCAGCGGCAAGGCAGCGGCCGCCGCCGCGATCAGCAGGGAAACGGCCGCCGTCACCAGATGCCTCGGGTACCGGTCGACAACAAGGCCGGCCAGCAATATGCCGGCGACGACACCGAACAGATGGGCGGACAAGGCGGTGTTGGCCTGCTCCAGTCCGATGCCATGCAGTTCGACCAGCCCGGAGACGGTAAAGGCGATCAGCCCGCCGCTCGACATTCCATAAAGAATGAAGAACAGCAGGAAGAGCAAAACGGGCGCGCTGAGCAGCAGACGGATTCCGCTCAGAGCGGGCGTCGCTTCCACCGAACCAGCGCTATCGGAGTCGGCCGCGGCGTTTTGCGTGTCTGCGGTCTGCAGCCGGTCACGACGCCAGACCATGATCGCCAGGGCAATCAGGCCGGCGATACCCGTTGCGATCACCGCCGTGCGCCAATCGGTCCATTGCGCGAGCACAAGCACCGAGACCGGTGCGCAGGCCCCGCCGAGAAAGCCCGAAAAAGTATGGATCGCAAACGCGCGGCCGAGCTTGCTCTCCCGTATCGTGTCGTTCAGGATCGCGTAGTCCGCCGGATGAAACACGCTGTTGCCGAGACCGGCCAAAACGGCGAGCGCCAGCAGCATCCAGTAGCTCCCCACGAAGCCCATGAGCAATATGGCACCGACATTCAGCGCCAACCCGGCCAGCAGCACCGTGCGGGGGCCGATACGGTCAACCAGGAATCCCACCGGGCTTTGCATGATGCCGCCAAGCAGCATGTAGGCGGTCATCGCGAGTCCGAGCTCGATATAGCTGACGCCGAATTCGGCCTTCAGGAAAGGGAACAATGGCGGCAACACCAGCCCGTAATAGTGGCTGAAGAAGTGACCGAGACTGATAAGGCTCAGCGTCCACCGCTCGCGGCCCGCCTCAGGCGCATCCTCGTCCCCCTTCAGTTGTGGGGTTCCGTTTACCGCTTCAGCCATTGCCAGTGTGCTCCATTCCGGTCTTACGCTACCGATACATTCGGGCCCGGGCCATCGACATAGACGATACCATCCGGAAACATACTTTCGGTCATCATTCCGCCCTTCCTCGGCAACATCACACGATGACGCTCCGCACCATTCGGCAATCATGGACCAACGAAAAGGACCACTGGCCGAATTCTCCCGGCACCATTTCTTAAGATTTAATGCCGGCCCGCGTTATTCGACCCGTTTCCGGTTGCTGGGCAAGCCGCCGGACCGCTAAGGTCTGCGCACTCTGAAACGCTGGATTATTCGACATGAAACTGCATTGGTCTCCCCGTTCGCCCTACGTCAAAACGGTGATGATCGCGGCCCACGAAATGGGCCTGCAGGATAAGATCGAATGCGTGCGCACGGCGGTTTCGGCGCTGCAGCCGGTGGAATCCTTCTTCGCCGACAATCCGCTGAACAAAATTCCGGCACTGGTTCTGGATGACGGGATGGTGCTCTACGACAGCCGCGTTATCTGCGAGTATCTGGATACGCTGCATGACGGCGAGAGGCTGTACCCGGCAACCGGCCCGGAACGGTTACTGACGCTGCGCAATCAAGCCCTCGGCATCGGATTTCTGGATGTCCTCCTGGTGCGTCTGCATGAGCGCAACAAGCCGGCCGAACGGCAAACGCCGGAGATCGTGGCGTCGAACGAACGCAAGACCCGGGAGACGGCCGACCGGCTGGAGCGGGATATCGCGATGCTGACGGACCGGCCTTACGACATCAGCCATGTTGCCATCGGAACGGTCCTCGCTTATCTCGATTTCCGGTTCGCGGACGAGGATTGGCGCGCGGGCAGGCCGGGCCTGACGGCGTGGCATGCCGGCTTCCTGGCCCGGCCGGCAGTTCGCGCCAACCCCTTCGCGGACGATTCCTGAGAGGGGTGGCCGATCGATATGTTTGAAGGATTTGCCGACACGCCGAGCGCGAGACTGTGGCACTGGGATACGGGCGGCAACGGCGAAGCGGTCATACTCTGCCATCCGGCGTCGCAGGGCTGCGCCATCTGGGAGCATCAACGCGCCAGTTTCACGGCGGCAGGGTTTCGGGTCGTCGCCTATGCGAGACGCGGCTACGACCAGTCGGAAACCGGCCCGCCGGACCAACCCGGTACATTGGTCGAAGATCTGACCAATCTGATGGATTGCTTAGAGATCGAGCGTGCGCATCTCCTTGGCGCGGCGGCTGGCGGCATTACCGTAACGGG
This sequence comes from Rhodospirillaceae bacterium, assembly GCA_028817685.1. Lineage (GTDB taxonomy): Bacteria > Pseudomonadota > Alphaproteobacteria > UBA8366. The sequence continues at coordinate 2,285 of JAPPPC010000189.1, read as the reverse complement.
CTTCGCCGTCGCACACCCACACCGTACGCTGTCGGCGGTCCTCGCTGGAACCATCGTGTCACCGGACGAGGAGGAATGGCGTGAGTTCTACGGCCGGCTGGGTATCGCGGAATTGCGCGGTGTTGTCCCTGTCGAGTTTCTCGAACTCGGACCTGCCTACCGCGCGGAGAACCCGGAAGGTGCGGACCGGTTCGCCGCGCTGTCCGCGGCCGCGAAGCCGGCGACACCGGTAAAACAATCCCTGGGTGCCACGGTGAATTGGCACACTTTGGAAAATCTGCAAGTGCCCGTGCTGTTCGTTACCGGTGAAGCGGATCTATACGCGCCGCCGCCGCTACATGACCTTATCGCGTCGCATATACCGGAACCGAAGATGGCATCGATGCGGGCCATCGGTCACGCACCGTATTGGGAAGCACCGGACGCGTTCAATGAAATCGTTCTCGATTTCCTGAAAAGCGTCGCGACCGATTAGACCAACGAAGAGCTGTATCAAAGGAGACAATCATGAGCATCCAGCATCTCGATTCAGGCGATATTCTGAGCCAGGCCGTGACCCACGGCGATACGGTCTATCTCTGCGGCCTCACCGCGACCGACCGGGAAAAGGACGTCGCGGCGCAGACCGTGGAGGTTCTCGCCAAGATCGACGAACGACTTGCCGCCTGCGGCACCGACAAGTCGAAGCTTATCAGCGCAACGATCTATCTGACCGACATCAAACTGAAGCCGGCGATGAACGAGGCCTGGAAAGCCTGGCTGGGCGATCTCAACCGGCCCACGCGCACCTGCATCGGCGGTGTCGAATTGGAGCCGGGCGTCCTTGTGGAAATCACGAGCACCGCTGCCAAATAGCGCGCGCGCTATCCGGTGAAACGGGGACCGTGTAGCGGTTCCTGCTCGTAATAGGTATCGCGGTACAGGCCGACCACGCGCTCATGCTCGGCGATCGCGTCTTCGTGAAACTCGGCGGCCGGGCGTGCGACCGCGCCGAAATGGTTCCAGCGATCTTCGCCGCGCACCAGCATCATGCTCATCGCGAAACTGCCAGTCGGCTTCACATAGGCCGGTATGTAGTTGAACGCCAGGCCGATGCGGCGATGACTCGCGCGGTTCGGTCCCGACCGGTGCGGGCACAGCCCGTGATGGAAGGAGAACTCGCCGGCCTTTAGCGGCATCGAGACGGCTTTGCTCTCGTCGAGCGGCTCGACGATTCTCTGACCTGCCCGATTGACGCTGTTCTCCACCACATGGGCCTGGTGATGCATCAGGCGCGGCCCGTCATCATAGGGCAGCACATCCATGCACCCCGCCTCTTCGGTGGCATCCGTTAGGGCAATCCAGGCACCGACCTCTTCGATCGGCTCATAGCCGTGATAGGCGGAATCCTGATGCCAATCCGCCCAGGTTTCCGTGCCCGCTTCCTTGATGAAAAAGGTACCCGTGTACATCAACAGGTCGGGGCCCATGAGATCCTCGACCTTGTCGAGAATACGCGGGTCGGTCGCCAGCTTCAGCGCCCAGGGCATGGTGATGTAGGGCATGGTGCGCCATTTCAAATCATCGGTCGCGTTGACCGGCATGCCCAGATGCGCTTCGAGCCGCGCCAGACCGGCCAGAGCCTCCTGCCGCTCCGTTTCATCGAGCAACGGAAAAGGCGATAGAAATCCATCGCGCTTGAATTGTTGAACCTGTTCCGGGGTAAGTCCTGTCACCAGAGCATCCTCATCACGTTGTCAGCAGCATTTCCCATCGCAGCGGGGTTTCGTAAATTTCCTAGGCGTTTTTGATCGTCATGCCGCCATCCACCGGCAAGGCGACACCGTTGATATAGCCGGAGGCCGGCAGGACGAGGCTGAGCGTCCCGTGCGCCACCTCCTCCGGTTCGGCATAGCGGCGCAGGGGTACACGGCGTTTGGCGAATATCGTCTTGTGATCTTCCGGGATCGCCGCGGTCATATTGGTGCGGATCGGGCCCGGACAGATGCAGTTGACGGTGATCCCGTCGCGCCCGAGCTCCACGGCCATCGAGCGGGTCAGGCCGATTACGCCATGCTTCGCCGCCGTGTAGGGGCTTGTATGCGGCGTCGCACCCAACCCTTCGGTCGACGCGATATTGACGATTCGCCCGCCATCGCTGTTGCGCAAAAATGGCAGGGCCGCGCGGATCGTTCGGGTATGCGCCCGGAGCAGCACATCCTGCAGCCGATCCCAGACAGCCTCGTAGCCTTCATCGTCGATCTGAACATGCTGGCTGACGCCGGCATTGTTGATCAGGATATCGA
>JAPPPC010000146.1 GCA_028817685.1 Rhodospirillaceae bacterium | reverse complement strand
CCGCGCATGACCGGGGGCGGGCGGTCTTGCGCGGCGCGGCGTTGAAGAAAGCGTTGCCCTCGATCAGGACGCGCGACGGGAACCGCCGTTTCGCGCCGATCACGATGCCGTTCCCCTTTATGGCGGCATTGAAGTCGCGCAGATGGTTGTTGCGGATCACCGTACCGTCGGCGGCACCGACGATATGAAACGCGTGCTCGCAATCCTTATGCCGGCGGCAGGATCCCTGGATGATCAGATTCTCGAAAACCCAGTACCCTGCCTGGACCTTGAACAGTTCGACGGCGCTCGATTTCAACCGGACCGCGCCGAGCGCCGTCGCTCGGACGGTGATGGGTTTGGCTTTCGTCCCCTGGCGCGCCGCCGCGATGGCTTCGGTCAGGGTGTAGGTGCCGGGCGCGATGGTGATGACGTCGCCGGCCTTCGCGGTGCGCATGGCCTCGGCCAGTGCGGCCATGGAATCGACCGCGATCTTCGCCGCGGCCGCCGGTGCCGCGAAAGACAGCGCAAACAGCAGCACGATCACCGGTTTGATCACGCGAACACATCCTATCGGCATGACAATCTCATCTCGTCGCGGCGCCCCACGGGGGGAACAGTAGAAATAGTATTAGCGCGAGACTCGGCCGGTTTGCCATATCCGTAGCGCTTTCGGTCGGTTGCGGTACACTGATCCCCATGGCTGATAGCGAACCGAATGGACAGATCATAACGGACCAGGTCGTAGCACCGCGCGAACCCTGGTCCGCCGTCATCCCCAAGGGACAGCATCTCCGCCTCGTCGATCTGGAAGGGCTGCAGGCGGTCGACTTCCTGTGCTACGACGCGGCCGACCCGGCGGAGCGCTATTGCGCCGCCGACACGATGAAGATTTCCGGCAAGATCTTTCTGGAGACCGGCACGGTTCTCTATTCCAACCTGGCGAACCCGCTCTTCACCATCGTGGAGGACACCTGCGGCCGGCACGACACGATCGGCGGCTGCTGCAGCCTGGAGAGCAACCGGCGGCGCTACGGCGTCGAGGGGCAGCCCAATTGCCGCGACAATTTCCTCACCGCCCTGGCGCCGCACGGGCTGGGTGCGAAGGACATCGTCGCCAACATCAATTTCTTCATGTATGTGCCGGTCGAAGCGGACGGCACGATGGCCATCGTCGACGGCCTGTCGAAGCCCGGCGACTATATCGATCTGCGCGCCGAGCGCGACGTGCTGGCGGTGCTGTCGAACTGCCCACAGATGAACAACCCGGCCACCGGCTTCAACCCAACGCCGATCCGCGTGATGGTGTGGGCGCCATAAACCGGAGTCGCAGGGTCGCCGGAAGCCTGCCGCGAAGCTAATGGGACCCGATCTGGAACTTTAAATTGCGGGACTGCGTCTCGGCGGACCAGCCGCGCCAAGCCATCGTTGCGCCGGCTTCAGCCTCGAGAGCGCATTTCCTTCGCTATTTCGGTCGTCAACACATTCCCAGCGTATCCCCATGAACCACTTTGCACCTCATGAATACGCACGGATGTCCCATTCTTTATCGTTTGCCCCGCAACATCGCCGAACGCGTCAGTCACCTTTCGAATGATCTCCGCTTTCTCATCAGCATTGAAGACGCCTTCCAGCACCTGAATATCGATTGAGGGCATTTCGTGATTCCCGCTTTCGCTCGCGACAGAGGATTACCTAGAAGCTTTGCGAAGCCGGCCAGCATGGTCAACACCCAAGTTCTTCTGGTGCATCGTCGGAGCAGGTTCCACATGCCTCATCGTGGAAAACCGCACCCTTTTCCATACCCTTGTCCGGCGGCAGGCCCGGATCGACAGGCTCGAATCCGGCCGGGCCGCGCTCGACGGTCAAATCACGTGCCGTCGGCGCCGAAGCGCAACAATGCCGACGAGGCCCACTGCCAGCACGCCATAGACCGAAGGCTCCGGAACGGGATCGGTCCGAACCTGCAAATTCAGACGTGTCGTCGATTGCACATCTTGTGAATCGCCGAACAGGAACTCAAAGCCCTGGCCGCCATCGATGCTCGTCAGGGCACCGCCGAGCGCGAAATTCCCGCCGACCGCCGCATTCACATTTGCCAGCCCCGTCGCGTCGAAAACGAAATCCAACGTACCGCTCACCGTATCCGTGGACACCGACGCGCTGCCGTAGGAAAAACCGTCCCCCAGATCCGCAAAGGCGGCGGCCCCTCCGGCATTGGTGACAAGCGCATCGATGTCGGTTGTCACGTCGAAGATCGAAATCGTTTCCGTCGTGATCGGCGCGAGCCCGAATGTGGTGCTGCCGGGTGCGCCGCTGCCGAAGGTTCCGAGCAGATTGATACTGAATGTCGCCGCGGTGACGGTTCCACTGATCCCGCTGAGATCGAAATTGAAAAAACTGCGGAGCTCAGGGCCGTTGATACCGGTTTGAAAATTTCCGATCGCGGTACCGGCGCCGCCGGTTCCAAAAATGTTTATGTCCCCCCGGTAGGACCCGCGTTCCGTCGGATCAAGCAATATCGCATCGGCTGGCGCCGCACCGGCAAGAATTCCGGCGAATGACAGGAGCGCGGCGGGCACGGCGCTTCGAAATAACTTCATCAAACATCCCTATTCAAAAATTCCTCCCGATTAGTAATACGAATGGGAACGTGTTTTGGATCACCCTATCTCGCGGTTTGCGTGCTGCCGGAGCGGCAACCAGCGAGATAAACGCCCTCCGGCACGGCGCAAATTGGCGGGTGCTCGCTAAACAATCACCAAAGCTCAGCAGGCAAATCAGACGTAGATCGGTTGTCGGAATTGCGGTATTCGGGACAGGTCCTGATATTTGAATTGTACGGTAGACCGGACGCGCAGACGCCACAGACGCTAGGAGCGTTCGCAGCCACGTTGCGACATGGCGGCGTCTTATACCTATCGGCGATGAAGAGTCACACGTTGCGGCGACAGACCGCGACAGGCTCGATAAGGTGCCTCTGCGGGGTTGGGCTATTTTTCGCTATGCAGCTTTTCGCGCGCGACGTCAATTGCGTGCTTGAACTCGTCGATCGCCGTGTCGATACCGTGACGCACCTGTTCCCAGCCATGCTCGCCCGCTTCCTTCAGCTCATGCAGAAGTCCGTCCACATGCAGGCGCTTTTCCTTCAACTGGCGAAGGGCTTCCAAATGCGACTCCATTGATGTCGACTCCGTCGACTCCAAATGCGCTTCATGATGTTCCATGGAGTTGTAAAGCGCCTCGATCTGCGCATGTACCCGCTCTTCGTAGATGTCTCTGGTCGGCATTGGTTTCTCCCGCTGATCAGTTTCACCTCATGAAGAACACAGTACCGCGGCCTCCCCTGCGCAGATTTGATCTGTCGCAATGCCGATACCCGCAATTCCGGCCACGATGACCGCACCCAAGGGCCTACACGGAGGGAAGGATGCCGGTTCCTTTGGAGATTGTTTTCGAAACCATGGATCCGTCCGACGCGGTTCGCACCCGGATAGAACGAGAATTCGGCAAACTCGCTCGGTTCCATGATCGCATTACATCCTGTCGCGTCGTGATAAAGGCGCCGAAAAAGAGCAAGCGGCACGGCGGCCTGTTTGAAACACGAATACATGTGAGCCTGCCCGGCGGCCGCGAGATCAACGTGCACAAGAATCCCTCTGCCGATCATGCGCACGAAAATGCCTATGTCGCCATCAGGGATGCCTTCGCCGCGGCACGCCGTCAGCTGCAGGAGACGACCGCCAAATTGGGCGGTGCTGTCAAACGACACGAAACCCCGCCGCACGGAAAGATAGCGCGCCTCTTTAACCAAGAGGGTTACGGCTTCATCGAGTCTTCCGATTCCCGCGAGATCTACTTCCACCGGAACAGTGTCCTGGATGCAGAATTCGATACGCTGAGTGTCGGACAGGATGTTCGCTTCGCCGAGACCATGGGCAATAAGGGACCCCAAGCCAGCACCGTACACCTCATCGGCAAGCACCATCTTGTCTAGCCCGGCGCGGGCGGCTGGAAATCTCAAGGTGCGCGATCCAGCTTCCCGTACCGCGCAGTTCGGCATACCGCCGAACAAGTCCCATGACGACAACACTTAAAGGCGATCCTGATCGAGGCAGATGAGCTATACGACGTTCTCGGTCTAAACAAAGACGCTTCGAGCGATGACATCCGCGCCGCCTACCGTGCCCTGGCGAAAAGACACCATCCGGACCTGAACCCCGGTGACAAGGTGGCCGAGGAAACCTTCAAAAAGATTCAGGCTGCGAACGACATTCTGTCGGACCCTGAGAAGCGGCGCCTCTACGATGCCGGTGCCATCGATGCGGAGGGTAACGAGACCCAGCGCGGTTTCTACCGAGAGTACGCCGGCACCGGGGACGCGCATCCCTATCATTCAACGGCGGGTTTCGAAGACATTAGTGACCTGTTTTCGGACCTGTTCGGCGCGCGCGCGCAACCGGGCGATACCGCCGAGTTTCGCATGCGGGGTGGCGACATTCGCTATGCGATGGAGATACCGTTCCTTGAAGCCATCAACGGAAGCAAGAAACGGGTCACAATGCCCGACGGCAGGGCGCTCGACATCAATGTCCCGGCAGGCCTGCAAAACGGTCAGATATTGCGGCTTCGCGGCCAAGGCAATCCAGGAATCGGCGACGCGGCACCCGGCGACGCCTATGTCAAAATTGATGTGACGCCGCACCCGGAATTTGACCGGCGCGGCAACGATATTCATCTCGAGCTTGCCATTGCCCTTCATGAAGCCGTGCTGGGCGGCAAGGTCCACGTCCCGACTGTCGGTGGCACTGTCGCAATGACCGTCCCGGCAAGTTCCAACACCGGTGACACGCTGCGCCTAAAAGGAAAGGGCGTCCCTGCCGCGGCTGGGCGTAAGGCTGGCGATCAAATTGTCACTTTAAAAGTGGTCCTGCCCACCCAATCGGATGACGCGCTCGAGTCATTCCTGGCGGAATGGGCGAAAACCAACGCTTACAAGCCTCGCGGTACAAAGGAGGGATGAAACCATGCGCGACGAAGATGACGTTCTCCGTATTTTTTCCGAGCTCCGGCGCGAAACCCTTCACATCTGGATACGCCGTGGCTGGCTGTCGCCGGCACGCCAGGGCGGACATTATCGGTTTGCAGAGATCGACGTGGCGCGCCTGCGCTTGATCATCGAGTTCCGTTCAGACCTCGAATTGGACGACGATGCTCTGGATGTCGTCCTACCTTTACTGGACCAGCTTCATGGGCTGCGCCGCGAACTGCATCGGCTTGCCGATGCGGTCAGGGCACAACCGCCCGCGGTGCGCGCACGCATTTCCGCCCACCTTGCAAAACGCTGACATGCCTGTCTCACAATTTATGCAACTGACCCCGGAAGAGGCGGTACATACGCTCCCGCTGCGGGAATTGTTGCGGCGGTTGGAAAGCGGCGAGACTGGACTGGACCCGGAAGAGGCGCAGGCCCGGCTGGCACGGATCGGCCCGAATGAACTGCGCGTCCGCCGGGACACGTCTGAACTCGTCAAGTTCTTGCGCGAATTCAAGAATTTTTTCGCGATCCTGTTGATCATCGGTGGATGCCTCGCGCTTCTGGCCGAGTATCTCGATCCCGGCCAGGGCAATATCTACATCGCGTGCGCTTTGTTCGTCGTCGTGGTCCTGAATGCGACATTCACCTACTTCCAGGAACACCAGAGCGAAAAAATCATGGAGAGCTTCCAGAAGATGCTCCCCACGACCGTGGGTGTCCTGCGTGCCGGTCGAGTCGACGAATTGGATGCAAAGGTTTTGGTTCCCGGCGACGTCATCGTGCTCAGCGAGGGTGACCGGGTGCCGGCGGATTGCCGTCTGATCACTGCGAACCGCCTGACGGCCGATTTGAGCAGTCTGACGGGCGAAAGCGAGCCACAGCCTCTCGATACCGCGAGCCAGAACGACACGCTGCTGCAAAGCCGGAACATGCTGTTTTCCGGGTCTTTGATCCAAAGCGGCGATGCCAGGGCTGTCGTATGCCGGACCGGCATGTCGACGCAGATCGGCGGCATCGTCGAGCTCACCAAAGAAACCGCGGAGGTCGAAACGCCGATCCGCCGGGAATTGAAACACTTTATCAAAATCATCAGCACGATCGCGATCGTTCTCGGCGTGTCCTTCTTTATCTTGAGCATTGCGATCGGCCGGAGCGAGCTGGCGAGCCTCATCTTCGCGATCGGCATCATCGTTGCCAACGTGCCGGAAGGCCTCCTTCCGACGGTAACTCTGGCGCTGACCATGGCAAGCAAGCGCATGGCGCGGAAGAACGCGCTTATTAAAGACCTGGAAAGCGTCGAGACATTGGGCAGCACGACGGTCATCTGTTCCGACAAGACGGGCACGTTGACCCAGAATCGCCTCTCGGTAAGTTCGATCGTCATCGGCGGCGACTCGTTCTCAGCGTCGGACCCGGCCGCCACGGCGCACCCGCGGTTTAAGGAAGCGCGTCGTGTGATGGCGCTTTGCAACAACGCGCACTTGACCGCAGACGGCTATGTCGGCGATGCGACTGAGGGCGCGATGCTTGTCTACGCGACCAACAGCGGTGATGGCGACCCCCTATCGGCATTCACCCGCATCGCCGAAGAGCCCTTCAATTCGACGGTCAAACGCATGATCACGCTGTGCGACCGTCCCGGTGCGTCAGGCTACGAGGCCTATTTGAAGGGCGCGCCCGAAGTCGTGCTGGACATGTGCGATCAAATCTACCTTAACGGCGACACATGTCCGCTGAACGCGGATCGACGCGGTCAGGTCATCGATCGGTATCGCGCTTTGGCCGCTCGGGGAGAACGGGGCTTGGCTCTGGCGATCCGGTCAACAACCGAACCGAATATCCCCATGACGGGCTATGTCTTCGTCGCGATCATCGGGATGCTCGATCCGCCGCGCCCGGAGGTAAAAGCCGCGATCGGACAGTGCCATAGCGCCGGCATCCGCGTGGCCATGCTGACTGGAGACTATGGGCTCACCGCGGAGACAATCGGTCGCCGGATCGGCCTGATCCACAAACATGGGACAGTCATTCAGGGCGATGAATTGGCAGGAATGGACGACCACCGCCTGAGCGAGGTTCTGCAGGAACCCGAGCTCATTTTCGCGCGGATATCACCGACCCAAAAATTACGCATTGTCCAGGCGTTTCAGGCGCAAGGCGATGTGGTCACCGTCACGGGCGACGGGGTAAACGACGCACCGGCCCTCAAAACGCCGATATGGGTGCCGCCATGGGTTTGAAGGGTACCGATGTCGCCAAAGAGGCGAGCAACATGGTGCTGATGGACGACAATTTTGCGACGATCGTTGCGGCTATCGAAGAAGGCCGCACGATCTTCGACAACATCAAAAAGTTCATCGCTTATATCCTGACCAGTAACGTGCCGCAGATCCTTCCCTTCGTGGCCTATGTACTGCTCGATATTCCCTTGCCGTTGACCGTGATCCTGATCCTTGCGATCGATCTGGGAACCGACATTCTCCCCGCGCTTGGACTCGGTGCGGAGAAACCGGAAACCGATGTGATGCATAAACCGCCGCGGAAGCGAAGCGAACGGCTGCTCACACGCAACCTGTTGGGTATGAGTTATTGCATCGTCGGGATGATTCAGGCTGCGGTGGGCTTCTT
>JAPPPC010000213.1 GCA_028817685.1 Rhodospirillaceae bacterium | reverse complement strand
GTCCGTGATGTGGGACCCGACGGTTTCGCAATCCGCCAGTACGACGATGCTGTCCAAATCCAGCCCGGGCGTTCCAAAGGCGTAGTTCGCGATCCGGCCCGGATCCGCGACACCGCTGGCCTCCAAAACGATATGATCCGCACGCGGTGTGAGCGCCGAGATCGTCGCGAACGCACTGCCGAGATCGTCTGCGATCGAGCAGCACACGCAGCCATTGGTGAGCGCCAGGGTCTGTCCGTCATGGTCGGCGATCAGGTCGGCATCGATGTTGATCGCGCCGAAATCATTGACCAGGACAGCGAACCGGAGGCCGTGATCGCCCGCAAGCAGCCGGTTGATCAAAGTCGTCTTGCCGGCGCCGAGATAACCGCCGATGACGGTGACCGGCACGCGGTCGCGAGGCTTATCGGTGGCCCGTGCCATTACAGCGGCGCCGGCCGGCCTTCGAAGACGGTGCCCCAGATCGGGATGTCGCGGAGCACCTCGGGCTTCGTTTCGTAAGGGTCGGCTTCGAGCACGGTGAAGTCGGCTTTCTTGCCGGCGCGGATGCTGCCGATCGCATGCTCCATGCCGAGAATGTAGGCGGCGTCGGTGGTGATCGCGCGCATCGCCTGATCGATGGTCAGGCGCTCTTCGGGCGCCAGCACCGCGCCGGATTCACTGATACGGTTGACCGCAACCCAGGCCGAGTTGAGCGGCTGGGCGGGCGCCATGATGAAATCCGAATGCAGCGCTGTCGGGATTCCGTGCCGCGCGACCGTGCCGAGCCGCGCCATCTGCGACGCACGTTCGAAGCCGATACTGTGCTTCCAATAGGCGTCGCCCAACTCGTGCAGATAATAGATGTTGGCGGAGACGAGCGCGCCGAGATCGGCGATGCGGCGGACCTGTTCCGGGGTCGACACGCCGAAATGCTCGATCGTGAATCGGTGATTGAAGCGCGGCCGCTCGAACTGCAGCTTTTCCAGAATCTCCAGCGCGAGTTCGACGCCGAGATCGCCCGTGCAATGCACATGGATGCGGTAGCCCGCATTCCAGAATTCGCGCGCCAGCCCTTCGACCATCTCCGGCGGCGTCAGCCATTCGCCGTGATGGCCGTCGATGAAACCCGGCTCCTGGAGCTGCATCAACTCGGCGTAGAAGCCACCATCGGTGAACAGCTTCACGCCGTTCTGGAACTGCAGCCGGTGCGTGTTCAACGCGGTGAGCCCGCGCACCCGATCGAGCTGTTCGTTCTCCCGCCCCATCGAGCCGCCGCGCGCAATCGCCCGCGGGATCATCTGCACCCGGAAGGGCGTGTCGTCGCGCTCGATCACGTCGAGCAGCAGCGGCCACTCGCGGTCGAGATCGACCAGCGGTACCGCCATGTCGCCGATCGTCGTGTGGCCGCCGAAATGCACGACCCGCTTGACCTGCTCCAACCCGTCCCGGAACCGCGCCGGCGCGTAGAGATAGTCCTTCATGCCCTCCAACGCGACGGACAGGCCGGTCTCGAAAAACCGTCCGGTCGCGAGCTCGATCTGCGGATGGCGTTCGAGGTCGTCGCGGTTGAGCTTCATCCAGTCGATCGCCGCATCGTTCGCGATGATCTCGTGGAAGGAGCGCTGCCAGACGAAGATCGGCCGCGTCTTCGAGACGCCGTTGAGGGTCTGGCGGTTCACATCGCCGTGCCAGATCTTGTGGAATCCCCAGGTCACGAGCGGTTCGCCCGGGTCGTCCAGCGATTGTTCGATTTCCGTCAGCCGGTCGAGATAGGCGTTATGCCCCTGCACCGGCGGCGAGACCCGATCCGGCAATTTCCACTCCAGCGCGGTGATGAAATGACAGGGCAGCAGCACGGCTGCGAGGGACGGATGCAGATGCGGATCGATAAAACCCGGCATGATGACGTGGTCGGAAAACCGGTCGTCGATCCGGTGCGGATGCGCTTCGAGCCAGGGCTGCATGGTTTCGACCGTGCCGGTCTCGACGATCATCCCATCGCGAACGGCAACCGCCGTCGCCTCCGGCATGGACGAGTTCATCGTGCGGATCTTGCGGGCGGTATAGACGATGATTTCGGTCATGCGCGGTCATGTTCCTCACACAGGCTTTCCACCAGTGCGGCGACGCTGGGTACGTCATCGACGCCGGAGACGGAATGGCCCGCGGACCAGATATCCTTCCACCGTTTAGGACGCTTGTCCGGATTGATGTCGGTTGAAACGTCGATCATGCCGCGGCTCGGCAGCGCGTCCGGATCGAGACCGGCCGCTTCGATGGAGGGGCGAAGGATACTCGACGGCAAGCCCGTGAAGGCGCTGGTCCGCATCACATCGTCGAGCGCGCTGTCGACGAGCATGCGTTTGTAGCCGTCGACCGCCATACTTTCGCGGGTCGCGATGAAGCGCGTTCCCATATAACCAAGATCGGCGCCCAGCGCCTGCGCCGCACGCAGCGCGACCCCGTCGGAGAGGCCGCCGGACAGCACGATCGTCCCGTCATAGATGGCACGGACCGCGCGCACGAAGGCGAAGGGATTGGCCCAGCCAGTCTGTCCGCCGGCGCCGGCCGTCAGCAGGACCAGCCCGTCGACCCCCGTCGCGATCGCTTTTTCCGCGTGGCGCATCGTGGCGATGTCGGCGAAGACGAGTCCGCCATACGCCTTAATCCGGTCAACGATCGGCGCCGGGCTGCCGACACTGGCGATGACCAGGGGCGCCCGGTGCTTGACCACCAGATCGGTGTCCTCGGCGAGCCGCTGGTTCGTGTGATGGACGATGAGATTCGGCGCGAACGGCGCACCACCATCCGCACCTGCCGCGATCCGGCCGAGCCAATCGTCCAACGCGTCCACGGTGCGGCAATTGGCGGTCGGGAAGGATCCGATGACACCGGCCTTGCAGGCGGCGATCACCAGGTCGGGTCCGGAGACCCGGAACATCGGCGCGGCGATGAGCGGCAGGCGCAGTTTTCCGTCGAGCGCAGCGGGTAAGGCCATGGTCAGGAACTCCGAAGGCAGATCATTCGCGCCTCACCCGACCTGCCGGTCGCGGTCCTGCCAATAGGTCGCGCGCAGCGCCTTTTTGTCCGGCTTGCCGATGGGTGTCAGCGGAATTTCCTCGGCGAACTCGATCGATTTCGGCGCGTGCACGGCGCCCTTCGCCTCACGAACGCGGCGGATCAACGCGTCGGGATTCGGCGTCCCATCGCTGCGCGGCACGACGATGGCTTTCACCGCCTCGCCCCATTTCTCATCCGGCACGCCGATCACCGCGGCCATGCGGACGGCCGGGTCGGCGCTCAGGATATCCTCGATCTCGCGCGGATAGACGTTGAACCCGCCCGAGATGATCATGTCCTTCTTGCGGTCGACGATATGGAGGTAGCCTCGGTCGTCGGCATGCGCCATGTCGCCGGTATGCAGCCAGCCGTTGGCAAGCGTCGCCGCCGTTTCCTCTTCCCGCTTCCAATAGCCGCCCATGACGTGCGGTGCGCGGACGCAGATTTCGCCGACCTCGCCCGCGGGAACCGGCGCGTCATCGTCATCCATCAAGGCGACCGTCACGCTGGAACAGGGATGGCCGCAGGACGCGAACAGACCGGAGTCCTGGTGATCGCTTCGGCGCAGAACCGAAATCGGATAGCCCTCCGTTTGGCCGTAAAGCTGCGAGAAGACCGGGCCGATCCGATCGAGCCCTTCGCGCAACCGGCTGGGCGACATGGGCGATGCGCCGTAGAGCAGCAGCTCAAGGCTGGACAAATCGGCCTTATCGAGCCCGGGGTCGTCGAGCAGCAGATAGACCATCGTCGGCACCAACAGCGTGACCGAGACCCGGGCGCGGCCGATCGCGTCGAGGACCCGGCCGGGATCGAAACCATGCGCGCAATGGACTCGGCCGCCCTGGATCAAGGTTGGCAGGACCTTCGTGCCGCCCACATGACTGTTCGGCGCCACCGCCAGATAGACGGGCGTCTCCGGCCATTCGAAATTTGCCAGCACACCTTGCGCGATCGCGCCCAGTGCACGGTGATTGCGCATGACCCCTTTGGGTTTGCCCGTCGTGCCGCCGGTATAGGCGATCCAGGCGAGGTCGTCCGGCTGCGCCACGACGATGGACGACGACTCGCCGATGTCTTCTGCCGCTTGCAGCAGGTCCTGGCCGAACGGCGCAGGTCCCAAGGTGAAGACCTGTTTAAGCCGCTCCGACCCGGCCGCCAGTTCACCACCGCGCTCGGCATAGGAGTCGGCATCGACGAGCAGGTAGTCGATCTCCGCATCTTCCAAGACAAACCGATGATCTTCGAGGGAGCCCAGCGGGTGCAGCGGGGTCGTGCGCAATCCGAGCGCGCCCGCCGCCGTCGAGGCCATCCAGGCATCGCCGCGATTGGCGTGCAGCACCGCGATACTGTCACCGCGTTTCATGCCGGCCCGGTCCATCACCGCCTGCATGCGCGCGACCATCGCGTGCCCCTGCCGATAGGTGAAGCGGCCGCCGTGCCCGTCGAACGCGACCCGGTCGCCCCACCGGGCCAACGCACGCAACGCCAGCGCGGCAGATATCGGGCCGTCCGTCCGGTTGTCCATGTCCTCGTCCCCCGCCGATCCGGCGGCCAGTATGGCCCCGGGGTCGGTGTTGGACAATGCGGGGGTCGCGCCCTACCGGGAGAGATCCGCCAGGATGGAGTCCATCACCTGGAGAAGGGAAGCGGCCTTCGTTCCATCAAGCGCATCCGGATGCGGCGGACCGAAACGACCGGCATCATTGTCGAAGTATAGGCCCGTGGCCGTCGCGAATTCGTCGGACAGCGCCGCGCGCGTGAGGATATCGGCGCCGATGCCGATATCGCCGCCGGCCACACCGAACCCTTCCTGCACCATCTTGCTGGCCAGCAGCGAGCCGGGATTGACCACCACGATGATCTTCCCGGATTCCTGCAGCGCCAGCGCGCGGGACCACATGGTGAGCGCCAGCTTGCTTTGCGCATAGGCCGCCATATCCTCCAACCGGACCTTTCCGCGCATCGCCTCGAGATCGACCGGCGCCTGCGCGGCGGAGGACAGATTGACGACCCGGCCGGCGGGGCCAAGCGCCGGCAATAACCGCTTGGTCAGCAGATAGGGCGCGAGCGTGTTGACCGCGAAGCGGATGCCGAGCCCGTCCGGCGTGACCGGATCCGGTGTCTTCAAGATGCCCGCATTGTTGATCACCACGTCGAGCGACGGGTGCCCGCCGATCACCGCTTCGGCGAGCGACTCCGCCGCCTCCATGCGGGACAGGTCAGCCAGATAGCCGGCAACAACGGCGGCACCGGGCACCGCGGCGACCGCCGCCGCCAGCTTTTCGGGATTGCGACCATGCAGCAGCAGATCATGCCCCTGCGACGCCAGAGCCTTGGCAGTT
This sequence comes from Rhodospirillaceae bacterium, assembly GCA_028817685.1. Taxonomy (GTDB): domain Bacteria; phylum Pseudomonadota; class Alphaproteobacteria; order UBA8366. The sequence goes on along the minus strand of JAPPPC010000213.1, from coordinate 2,262 downwards.
GCCAGTCCGATCCCGTCGGTCGCCCCGGTCAAAAGTATCGTTTTTTTCATGTCAGCCCCCCATTGAGACATTACCGCAACACGTCACGCCAAATCGTCCTTCCCTTCGATGTGGGGCTGAAGGAAAGGACGGGAAAATGTGCCATTGGGGACCTTCCGGAGCGTTGGTGAAACGATACTGCCGAAAATATTGTTTCCCCACATAATATAAAGATGACGATTTGGATTACTTAATTCGATAATCTTAAATAATGGATCTGGATAGCCTTCGATTGTTCGTCCTGGCGGCGGAGACGCTGAATATCAGCGCGGCCGGCCGCACGCTCGGCATGGCACCGGCCGTCGCCAGCACCCGACTGGCGAAACTGGAACGTTCCCTTGGCGTGGAGCTATTGCACCGGTCGACGCGCAAGGTGTCTCTTTCCGCGGACGGGGCGGAGTTTCTCCCCTATGCCGCGGAAATCCTGGCGCAGGAAAGCGCGGCGCGCAGCGCGCTGGGCCTGCAGCGTGCGGACGCGGCCGGCACGTTGCGCTTCGCCGCCCCCAGCACCTTCGCCCAACTCTATATCGCCCCGCTGCTGCCGGAATTCCTGCAGCGCTACCCGAGGCTCGACCTCGACCTGCGGCTGTCGGATACGCCGTTCGATCTGATCGAGGGCAGCTTCGACCTGGCGTTGCGCAACGCCGCGCTGGAAGACAGCAGCCTGAAGGCGCGCAAGCTCGCCGACGACCGGCGCATTCTCTGCGCGGCGCCCGCCTATCTCGACCGGCGCGGCGTGCCGCAGACGCCGGAAGACCTCGCGGCGCATGACCGCATCGGGTTCCGGGACCGGGCGGCGAAGTCGCTGGTCGGACCCGATGGTGCGGCGACGCAGATCGATTTCGGCGGTCCGGGCTGCCGGCTGGTCGTCGATGATGGGGCGAACCTCAAAGCCGCGACGCACGCCGGCGCGGGCATTTCGATCAATTCGCTGTGGAGCGTTCATCGCGAGATCGCCGACGGGACGCTGGTGCGGGTCCTGCCCGATCATGATGTCGACGACCGGACCGCGCTGTGGCTGGTCTATCCGCAATCGAATGTGCTGACCGCCAAGGTCCGACTGTTCATCGACTTCCTGCTGGAACAGATCGGCAAACCTCCGGTCTGGGAACGCGCCTAGCGGTAGGCGTCCAGCGCCGTTGCATAAGCGGTCGTGACCTCGTCGCCGAAGGTGCAGAAGATCACTTGGTCAAACGCCGCGTTGCCGCGCAGGATGCCGGCCATCGTCTCGACCGCGATTGCGGTCGCACGCGGTACCGGAAACCGGTAGACGCCGGTGGAAATCGCCGGAAAGGCGATCGTCTTCAACCCCGCCTCGGCCGCCAACGCCATCGAATTCACATAACAGCCGCGCAGCAGTTCGTCCTCGCCCGCGCCGCCGCCGTTCCAGATCGGCCCCACCGTATGGATCACATGGCGGGCCGGCAGGGCGTAGCCCGCGGTCATCTTGGCTTGACCTGTCGGACAGCCATTGAGTGTCCGGCATTCGGCCAGCAGGTCCGGCCCCGCCGCGCGGTGGATCGCGCCATCCACCCCGCCGCCGCCGAGCAGGCTCTCATTCGCCGCGTTGACGATCGCGTCGACCGCCAGGGTCGTGATGTCGGTTTCCTGCGCGGTCATCCGGTGCGGCATGTCATCTCTCCCGTTCCGTATCGGTGAACCGGACCATGATCCACCACAGCAGCAGCAGGCTCGGCACCGCGGCGGCGGTGGAGATCAGGAAGAAGGCGATCCAGTCGGTCTGCTCCACGACCCAGCCGGCGCCCGAGGCGAAGAAGGTCCGCGCCGCCGCCATCATCGAGGACAATAGCGCATATTGGGTCGCTGTGTAGGCGCGGTTGCACAGGCTGGACAGATAGGCGACGAAGGCGGTCGTGCCCATGCCGCCGGTGATGTTCTCGACCCCGATGGTGACGACCAGCACCGGCACCGAATAGCCGACCCAGGCCTGATAGACGAATACCAGGTTGGACGCCGCCTGCAGCAGCCCGGCGAACAGCAGCGCGCGGAGGATTCCATAGCGCGCGACCAGCACCCCGCCAAGCGCCGCGCCGGCCAAGGTCATCGCCAACCCGAACCCCTTGCTGACGACCCCCACCTCCGCCAGCGAAAAGCCGATCTTGAGGTAGAAGGGCACCGCCATCACGCCAAGCAGCGCATCGCCATATTTGTACAGCGCCACGAACAGCAGGATGACGATCCAGCCCGGTCGCGACATGAACT
>JAPPPC010000753.1 GCA_028817685.1 Rhodospirillaceae bacterium | reverse complement strand
CCACCAGAGAGTCGCGCAGATGCCCGCGGCGCGCCAAGCATCGAGCTCGCTTTCCAGGTCCGTCCATCCTGTGATGGTATGTTCACGCGTGGCCGCTAGCATGGTTAATTTTTATAGACGACCAGAAATCGGGCTGCCAGTTGCAAGTTCACCCATAATTCGCGCTGTCATTGCGGCACCATCGATATCGATATCGTTTGGATGCGGCGGCGGCCCGGCGTGGGCCGCATCGATCGCTTTGGCGAGAGCGTTTGGGGTGAGATCGGCTTCTGACAAAACGTGAAATAGGCCACGCCGCGCCAGCAAGCTGGCACGGACGGTCTGTTCGGTCTCGCCATGTTGGCTGAACGGGACCAAGACGGATCTTGTGCGGCTTGTCATCAAATCCATAACCGTGTTGTACCCTGCCTGACTCACGGATACCGCAGCACTGCATAAAAACTCGTTAAAATTGGCTACGTATGTGTCGATTGTCACACCTTGAGCCGATTTTAGAGCGTTTCGATCCGATTCCGGCAAGTTCAGGCCGGAAATCAGGCGCCAGGGTGCACGTGATAGGCTGGAAAGTGGTCGAGCCGCAAGCGAAGCGCGCAAAAGAGGTCCACCAACCGCTCCGCCGCCCACCGAAACGACGACCCCGTCCCGATTTCCATTCGCATCGACGGTTGGTGCGGGCGCAACATAGCCAGAGTATCGAACGCGGTCGGCAATCGCATCCGCCCCCGGAAAGGTGACATCTAATGTCACGATGCGCGGATCGCCATGCACGATGACCGTGTCGAAAAACGCATTGACCGTCTCGACGATCCACCGGGTCCGTTTTGCATCGTCCTTCGAGACCAGGATATCGCGGACCGACGCGGCAACAGGTATCCGTCCTTGAACCCTCTCCAGCAACGGCAGCAGCTCGAAGCGGAAGCGACGGCGGCCAAACGGAAAGCTCTCGATGAGCAGAGCGTCGGGCTCAGTTCGCGCGAAGGCCTCCAGCAAAGCGCGACACCGGTCGGCTTCCCAGGCATCGTCCACCGGGTTTCCCTGAGCGTTGAGCAACGTGCTGAAGGTGGCGTCGGCTGTTCGGGCCGGTGGCAGTTGGACGACAGTCGCCCCGCCGAGATCGAATCTCGTCTCCGCGAACCCGCCGCTGACGTAAATGACGTCCAATCCCTGGCGGCCCATAGCCCGCGCGATCGCCGCCGCACGCGCCTGGTGGCCGATGCCCAACAAGTGCTGGACATAGAAAAAGACACGCGGCGCGGCCTGTGAGCTCATTCGTCCTTTTCAACGAGCGGCAGGTTAAGCCGATGCGGCGTCGGCGTGCCGTCGGACGACAGCGCAAACAAATGGGTGCAATCGTCCCGCAGCTTGTCGGGCGCCTTGTCCGTCATGTCCCAGGATACCGACATTGCGTAGAGGGCCCGGATCACGCCTTTATGGCAGACAACGGCAGTGTTGCGGCCCGCAGCGGCCCGCTCGGCGAGGAACGGGCGCAGACGCGCCTGCACCTCGCGCGGACTCTCACCGTCAGGCGCGCGGAAATCGAGCCCGTCGGCCTCCCACGCCGTCATGAGATTGCCGAGGCGGGCCCGCAGATCAGGCAGCGTCATGCCCTCCCACTCCGACCAGTCCATCTCGACCAACCGCTCATCCGTCGGTTCGGTGCGCCCGGTCAGAATTCGCGCTGTCTCCATCGCCCGGCTCAACGGGCTGGAAATCCATTCGAATTCGCTTATTTCCAGCGGCACCGACCATGAGCCGACCTTTGCGCGGCCATTTTCGCTTAACGGGATGTCGCTGCGGCCCTGGACGATCCCGGTCTCGTTCCATTCCGTCGGGCCATGCCGAATCAACGCGATCAAAGTCATGCCGTCACGGTCTCCCGAAGGACGCGATCGATGTGACGCGCCGCCACGGCGATGTCATGAAATTTTTCCGCCTTTTCCATCGCAGCTTTCCCCATACTCTCGCGCAGCGCCCGGTCTTCGGCGAGCCGCCGCACGGCGCCCGCCAGCATCGTGTCGTCGCCCACCGGCGTCAACAGTCCGGTGTCACCATGCGCGACGATTTGCGCGACACCGGGCGATGCCCCGGCGACAACCGGTACGCCTCCGGCCTGGGCCTCCAGCAGCGCCATACCGAAGGCTTCGCGGTAGGCCGGCCAGGCAACAAGATCGGCTGCGGCATGCAGTGTTTCGATCTCACGCGCCGTTTGCCCACCCAGAAAAACGGTGTCGTCCGCCCCAAATGCCGCTTCGACATCACCCCGCGCCGGACCGTCGCCGGCGATGAGCCATGTCAGCGGAACATCGCACAGTCGTCGTTTGGCGCGCGCCAGAATGCGATAAGATTCCAACTTGTCGCCGGGCCGCATCATGGCAACGACCGCGACCCACACTGAGTCCGGCCGAAGCCCATAGCGTGCCGCCATATCTGCCCGGTGCCTTTCGCGCGCCGCGCTCGCCCTGCGCGCCGGCCCCGTATCGATAAAGGGCGGAAGGGCAACAAGCGTTTCGGGCGCGTCCAGCAAAGGCGTCAAACATGCCGCATCGTCCGGATTCAGCACCATGATACGGGCGGCGGCGCGGATTGCGTCGCCGACGGCGAGATGACCATCGGCCCAAGGACCGCTGGCTTGTTTCGGTGCGAAGCTCGCTTCAGCGGCGATGTAGGGGATCGAAAACGCCGCACTGACCGCCGGGCCAAGCCAGTCCGGCGCCTTGTGATACAGGTGATAGGTGAACCACAGGTCAGGCGGTTCAGCACCGTGGCTCCGGACATATCGGCTGGCCAATGCGCCGGCCCGTTTCCGGATTTGCGCCTGGCGCCTGACATCACCGTCACCGTCGAAGGCCCGCAAACGGGAGGCGACGCGCACATCATGTCCGGCACGGCGCATGGCAGCCAGGAACAGGCGTGCGACGCGCCGGTCGCCGGATGGGACCGGATGATAGGGCGCCTTCAATGGTGCGTAGAACGCAATCCGCATCACGCAGCGACGGGCTGCTCTGTCTCGCCAAAGCGGGCCGCCAGCGTATCGATACCGGCTTCGAGCGAAAAATTGCTGCGGACCCGGTGAAACCCGGCTTCGCCCAACCGGTGCCGCAATTCCGGATCGCCGATCAGTTGACCAAGCGCCTCGGCCAAGGCCGCGGGTTCGCCCGGCGGCGACAGCAGCCCGGTTTCACCATCGATGATCAGTTCCGGAATGCCTGCCGCGGCCGTGGCGGCGACCGCCACGGCCTGGCTTTGCGCCTCCATCAGAACGTTCGGCAATCCATCGCGGTCGCCATCCGCCGCTATCTTGCTCGCCAGCGTAAAGATATCGGCATCGCGCAACGCAGCGAGGACGGCTTCCTGCGACTGCGGACCCGCCCACTCGATCCGGTCACTGAGCCCCAACCGGTCCGCTTGTCCGCGCAGTGCCTCCAGCAACCCGCCGCCGCCGATATGATGGAAGCGCCAATTCAAGTGATCCGGCAACAACGCCAGCGCCGCCAACAGGTCGTCGTAGCCCTTCTTCGGGACGGCGCGGCCCACCGACAAAATCCGCACCGGGTCTCCCCTGTCCTTCGTTTTTTTGGCAGGCATTGCCGGAAACCGCGAGAAATCAAGGCCATGGTACAAGAGAGATACGGTTTCCGGTGTCGGCGCAAGTTGCGACAAATACGCCGCTCCGAATGCCGTGCAGGTCACCAGCCAATCGAGCTCCGCCAGCTTCTCCTCGATCTCCCATCGCGGCGTCGTCCAGATGTCCTTGGCGTGCGCCGAACAGCTCCACGGCAGGCCGACGATCAAGGCCGCGTAGCGGGCCACGGACGCTGGTGTATGCAGGAAATGGGCATAAAGCCGGCTCGTACCCGCAGGCAATTCGTCGGCCAGAACGCAGGCCTGGCCGAAGCGGCGAACCCGGTTGCGGGTCCTGTCCCGTTTCAAATCGGCGCGGAAGGCCTGTCGCGCCGCCGCGTATCCCGGACGGCCGCGAACCCGGGACCAGGCCTTGAAAACACGGCCCGGCTCATCATGCAGATATTCCGGCAAATAATTGACGGGCGCCTGAATATCACGGTGGATAGGGTGCGTCTGGGTATCCGTCGGATGCCGAAGAGATGCGATGGTCAACGCCAGCCCGCGTTGTTGCAGGGCAAGGATTTCCTGGGCGATGAAGGTCTCGGAAAGGCGGGGATAGCCTTTCAGGACGACGCAGATCGTCACGGCCGTCAGGCGCGCCGGCGTGCCGCCAATGCCGGACCAGGCTGCCGTTCCAGCGCGCGACGCGTCAAGATATTCACGTTTTCCAATCCGTCGAGTAGCCCGGGCACGACCGTGTCGGACGGGCGCTGCTGCTGCGGCAGTTGCCGCAACGCGGTCGCCATGGTGTCGGCGCGCCGCTCGTTGTCACCGCGCAACATCGTGACCAGGCCCAGCTCGTCGGCCCGGCTTGCCCGGATCAACTGCTCGCGGCGCGGGACGGTCCGCGGCACGATCAGCGCCCGTTTGTCGAAGGACAGGATTTCACAGAAAATGTTGTAGCCGCCCATCGCAACGACCCCCAACGCCCGGGCCATAAGGCTTTCCATATGGGCGTCGAAGGTGATCGCCTCGACATCGGCAAGGGCGTCGGCGCGGGCGATGAACTCGGTGCGCCGCTCCGACTGCATAAAGGGGCCGAGCACGATCAGCGAAGGATGCGGCAAGGTCGGATCTTGCTCATAGGCACGCAGCACCCAATCGACCAGCTCTTCGCCGTCGCCGCCGCCGCCGGGCGTCACGAGAATAAACGGACGGTCCCGGCTGACCGGCGGCAGCTCCAAGTTCGACGTCGTATCGGCAAAGCGTTGCAGATATCCGGTATAGGTCATCTTGCGCGTCACCGAAGCCGGCAGGTCCAACCCTGCCAGCGGCTCGCAGATCTGCGGCAGGCCGTAGACCCAGATTTCATCGTAGAATTCCTGCAGCGCCGGCAAAGCATTCTTGCGCCGCCATTCCGGCAACAGGAGATCCGGATCGTCCAGCACGTCGCGCAGGCCCAGCACGACATGGACTCCCCGCTCCTTCATCACCTCCAGCGTATCCGTCAACTCACCCCGCAGCCCCAGCGGTTCCTTATCGACGATCAGGATGTCAGGATCGAATACCTCCGCCGTGTGGCGGATGATCGAAGCACGCATGCCAATCGCGTCCTCGATCGCCATTGGCAGCGTCAGGGGCGTGTACTCACCGTTCCGCAACTTGATAACACCAGGTACGCGCACGAAATCGACGCGGGACCGGAAATCGAAACTGCCAATAATCGGCGACCCGGACAGGATCAGGACGGACAGATCGTCGACATCCTCGCAAATCGCGTGCGCCAGCGCGCGGCACCGCCGCAAATGGCCAAGACCGAACGAATCGTGGCTGTAAATCAAAACGCGTGGCTGGCGGCGCCTACCGCTCATCCCCGTCTCCCCCGTTACGGTTATATCTCCGCTTTGAGCCAATCCGTACTATTGCACGGAAACACTTCATGTCGAAAGAATAGAATTCGTTCATAATTACTATGCTATTAACCAGAAATTCTGGAAGTTTACGCTAATGCAAGGCTGCGTTAAGCTGTAAGCGGGGAGTCTCGGGGGCGGATCGCGGTTCCATGGAAAAATCTATTTTCAAATACATACTGCGATACAGCAAATCGCAGCAGTTGTTCCTGCTCTGCGTGATCCTGGCGTTTTATCCTTTCCTTTTTATTACACTCGATTTACCGAAGATTATCGTCAACCGGGCGATCAAGCCGGGCGGCGACGGCGGACCGTTCGACGTGCCGATCTTCGGATTCGAAATTCCGTTGGATGTCAGCCAGGTCGCCTATCTGCTGATCCTGAGCTTTTCCTACCTGGCGCTGGTCTTCATTACCGGCGGCTTTAAATATTATATCAGTGTCTTCAAAGGCCGCCTTGGCGAGCGTTTGCTGCGCCGGCTGCGCTATCAACTCTATTCCCGGATTCTCCGGTTCCCGACGCCGCATTTCAAGAAGATCAGCCAGGGCGAGCTGATTCCGATGATCACCGCGGAGGTCGAACCGTTGGGCGGCTTCATCGGCATCGCGTTCGCCGACCCGATGTTCTTCGGCGGCCAGCTGGTGCTCATCATCAGTTACATCATGCTGCAGGACCCGATCTTGGGCTTAGCGGCCGTGGCGCTGATCCCAATCCAGGGCTACATCATCCCGCGACTGCAGAAGAAAGTGAACGCACTCGGCAAGCAGCGGGTGCAAAACGTCCGGCGCCTCGCCGATCATCTCGGCGAGACCGTGTCCGGTATCGACGAAATTCATGCCAACAACGCTGCCAAGCTGGAACTGTCGCGCTTCACCGACCGTCTGGGCACGATCTACGACATTCGGTACGAGATCTATCAGCGCAAGTTCTTCATCAAGTTCCTTAACAACTTCATCGACAAGCTGACCCCCTTCTTCTTCTTCTCGATCGGCGGTTATCTGGTCATCCATGGAGACTTGACGGTCGGCGCGCTGGTCGCGGTGCTGAATGCCTATAAGGACCTCGCCAGCCCCTGGAAAGAATTGCTGATCTGGTATCAGCAGAAGGAAGACGTTCGGATCAAATACGAGCAGGTCGTCGAGCAGTTCGCGCCGCAGGGCATTCTGTAAGAGGAATTGCATCTGACGGAGCCGGAAGGCCCCTCACCGATCAAGCGCGATCTTATCGGCAGCAATATCGGGCTGGCCGATGAGGACGGCGTGCGCAGCCTGGAGGGCATTTCCTTCGATGCGCCGGTCAATACGCATATCGCCATCGTCGGCGACGGCGGCAGCGGCAAATCGGATCTCGGGTCCGTTCTCGCCCGCCTGGTCAGCCAAACCTCCGGCACGATCACTATTGGCGGCGCCGATATCAGTAACTTGCCCGAAGCGGTTACTGGACGCCGCATGGGTTATGTCGGTCCGAGCGCGTATCTGCAGGCCTTTTCCGTTGGCGACAATTTGTTGTACGGGTTGAAACATCGCCCGGTCGGCGACGCCGTCGAGGACCGGGAGGACCTGCCGAAGGACCGGCATCAGGAAGCGCGCCTGACCGGCAATTCCGAAGACGATTATCACGCCGATTGGGTCGATCTGGAAGAAGCCGGCGCGACGGACCGAGAGTCCCTGAATCAACAGCTAATCGAGATGTTGAAGCTGTCGGACCTGGAAGACGATGTCTACCGCTTCGGCCTTCGCGGCGTCATCAACCCGGAAGAGCAACCGGAGGTCGCGGCGCGCATCATGTCAGCGCGCAGCGCGCTGCGGGAACGGTTGACCGACCCTGCCGTTTCGCAGCTTATCGAGCCGTTCGACGCCGAGAAATATAACACCAACGCCACGGTTGCCGAGAACATCCTGTTCGGTCTGCCGGTCGGCGATGTGTTCGATATCGAGAAGCTTGCCGAACATCCCTATATTCGCGAAATCTTGGACAAAGTTGGTCTGAGCGACGACTTCCTGGAGATGGGCAAGCAAGTCGCCCAGACGATGCTGGAACTGTTCGCCGATCTGCCGCCGGGCCATGAATTCTTCGATCAGTTCAGTTTCATCGACTCCGACGATCTTCCGGAATTCCAGATGATCCTTGGCCGCGCCGCCCGCGGCCCGGACGGCCTAACCGACGAGGACCGGCTGCGGCTTATCT
>JAPPPC010000071.1 GCA_028817685.1 Rhodospirillaceae bacterium | reverse complement strand
GTCTTGCCCTTGGAAAATTTTACCAAGTTGGTTGAATGCTTTGGCACTGTCGGCATTGGTATCGATTATTTTTTGGCAGGCCGTTTCGGCCGCGCCGAAGTCACCGGCCGAAAGCAATGCATCCACCAAGCCGAATTGATATTCGACAATGGTGGGCGCCAAGGCGATAGCGTCCGTGAAACAGGCTGCGGCCTTGTCGTTGTCGCCAAGTTCAAAATAGGCGTGACCCAGGTTGCCGCGCGCTAGAGCCGATCCGTCGTTCAATGAAACAGCGGCCTCGAAGTTTTCGATAGCCGTGTCGAGACGGCCTAGTTTTCGCTGTACCGTCCCCAAATTTATCAGCGTGTCGGAATCGTGCGGTTCCAGCTCGTGTGCCCGGAGAAACTCGTTCTCGGCGTCTTCCCATCGGCCCATCTCATCGAAAGCGTTTGCGAGGTTGAAATGGATGCCGGGATCGTCCGGCTTGATTTTGGCCGCCGCCTCGAAGGCGGCAATGGCGGTCTCTAACCGTCCCATCTCTGCGGACAGGATGCCGTGAAACTGTTGCGCATCGAAATGTTTGGGGGCTGCCTTTGCGACGCTTTTGCAGATGTCGGCGGCTTGCGCCAATTCGCCCTTGTCATAGAGCTGTCCCGCAAGGCCGAGGGCTTCCGTAACGCTCACGCGGTCCGGGTTCTTCGCAGCCATTCGGGCGCGCTTCTCCTGCTGCCGCCGTTCTCTTCTGCTCAATGGTTTCGCCATAGACGCGTTGCTCCTTTGAGAGGATTACTAGCGATGCAACCGTCCAGTGTCACGCCTTGCCGAGGCCTGTGAGCGATTGGCCAATAAGGCGCGCACCTTCCGAGCTTAGATGTCTGTGCCATTCTTCAGACTGGGGCGAAAACAGAGCTTGGATGTCCGCATGTCGGTCTGTCGTGTTACTGCGCGCGCCGACCCCAAGAATGCCCCCGATCGTGTAGACACCGAATTCTATATGGGCGGCCGTTAGCGAAAGATCGGTCAGACGGCTGCCGAAGCCCAGCGAGAAGATGTCGAGAATGGCCTGCCCTTCGGTTTCGGTGCTTTCTCCGAACCAACTCTTGAGACGGCCACTGGCTTCGCTCGCGGGTGGATGGCACGACGCGACCACGATGTCTCCGCGTGGCCGCAACCCGGTGTGGAACTCCAGCAACGCCACATTCTGCGCATGTTCGATGATTTCGTTGACGATCGAATCGCTAGCCGCTTCCATCCAGCCGGTGTCGGTTGCTGAGGGCTCAATAGGCCGTGCTTCATTTTCCGGACGCTTCCTCGTGCGTTCGGTGTAGGACGCAAACCGCTTGGCTGCCGCAGACAAGACGGCGTCACTCCAGCTGCGTTGTACCGTGTTGTCCGGTGCCGGTGCGCTTCTTGCGGTCCATCTTGTCGGCAGGACCGCGTGCAACATAATGAGTCCGACATCTCGCGGAACGTCGCGTTGATGCCCGGATGACAGCCATTCCGTCATGATTGTCGACCCGCAATACCCTTCATCGCCGTTCAGGCTGCAGGCGAGAACCAGTACGCTGGGCGCGTCGGGGGAACCCAATCGCGCGATATCGATCCAGCATTCTCCGTCCGTATGTTCTGCGGGGTTCGGATTGCGATAGGCGGTTGTCGCGGCCCCGGCGAGACTACAGGCGGCGAGAAAACGATTGCGCGCATCGACGCGCATTGAAGGTTGATCGTCAGCGGTTTGCATCGTGAGCATTCTATCCGGGAAAGGTTCGCTTGCCGATGTTTGCCGGGCGCACCATAATTCATTCATGCGATGTTTTGTGGCCTTGATGGTGTTGCTGCTGATCGGCGGGTCGCCTGCCGTTGCGGGGCAGGACGACCCGCGCCTCGACCCGTTGTTCTCCCGCTTGCAATCGACCCAGGATCCGCGTGAGGCGGCGCAGATTCAAGAACGGATCTGGGACCTTTGGATGTATTCCGAAAAGGAAGATCTGAATGCCCTGATGAAGCAAGGGACGTTTGCGATGGCCGCGCGTGATTTCGAGTTGGCCTTGGAGAGCTTCAATGCGCTCATCGAGTTGGCGCCGGATCTGGCGGAGGCTTGGAACAAGCGGGCGACCCTTTTTTACCTGATGCAGAACTACGAGGCTTCGGTCGCGGATGTGAAAAAGACATTGGCGCTGGAACCGCGGCATTTCGGCGCGATTGTCGGGATGGGCCTGATCTACGAGTCGCTGGGTGATCAGGAAGCCGCGCTGGAAGCGTTCAAACGCGGGCTCAAGGTCAACCCGCATATGCCTCATATTAAAGAGAAGTCGGAGCAGCTCGCGCGCGAGCTCAAAGATCGAAACATTTGACCTCGAACCTCGAAGAATTGCGTGAGTCGCTCCGGCGTATGGGACTCATAGCGGATGGCGAAAGCCCTTCATTTGCGCCGCTGACCGGTGGCGTATCGTCCGATATTTGGCGCGTTGACCTCGAAAATGGTCCGATTTGTATCAAGCGGGCGCTCGCGAAGTTGAAAGTCGCTGCGGATTGGCGCGCCCCGGTTGGACGGAATGCGTCGGAAGTCGCGTGGATCGAGAAAGCGGCCGCAATCGTGCCGTCAAGCGCCCCGGAGATTCTGGGGCAGGATGCGGCGGCTGGTCTCTTTGCGATGCCGTTTTATGATCCGGCGGATTACAAGCTCTGGAAGAACGAACTGCGCGATGGCCGCGCCGATTTGGCCGTTGCCGCGTCAGTCGGCGACCGGCTCAGCCGGATTCACGCGGCGACAGCGAATGACTCAGACGTAGCGCATGCGTTTGCCAATGATGCGATATTCTACGACATCCGTTTGGAACCATACCTCGTTGCCACCGGCCGCGCGCATGCGGACCTGGCTGAAATCTTCGAACGTCTGGTGTCGGTTACCAGCGCGACGAAATCCGTTCTAGTGCATGGCGATGTCAGCCCGAAGAACATACTTTTAGGTCCGGAAGGGCAGATGTTCCTGGACGCGGAATGCGCCTGGTATGGCGATCCCGCTTTCGATCTCGCCTTTTGTCTCAACCATCTCTTACTGAAATGTCTTTGGACTCCCAGCGCCGCGCCGGATTTTCTCGCGAATTTCGAGGGGATGTCGCGTGCCTACTTCACGCACGTGCATTGGGAGCCGCGGGATGATTTGGAACAACGCACCGCGCGCCTGCTGCCGGGTCTCTTCCTGGCGCGGGTGGACGGCAAGTCGCCGGTCGAGTATCTGACGGAGGAAGCGGACAAACAACGGGTCCGGCGCGTTGCGCGATCGCTGCTCTTGGATCCCGTGTCTCGGCTGTCCGATGTGGCGAGCGCGTGGCGGGAGGAAATTGGCCAATGACTGAAATTCAAAGTGTGCATGGCCGGCGGGTTTGGGACTCCCGGGGGCGGCCGACCGTCGAAACGGAGATTCAGGTCGCAGGCGGCGGCGTAGGGCGCGCAATCGCGCCGGCCGGCGCTTCGACGGGGAGTGGTGAAGCAGTCGATTTGCGCGACGGTGATCAAACTTTCGGCGGTTACGACGTTCGCAACGCACTCGCGGCGGTCGAAGGCGAAATCGCAAAGGCGCTGGTCGGCATGGATGCCGCGGATCAAAACGCAGTCGATCAGGCATTGATCGCGCTCGACGGGACACCCAACAAGTCGCGGCTCGGCGGCAACGCGATCGTGGCGACCTCGATGGCCGTGGCGCACGCGACGGCGGCGGCGCGCGGTGTTCCGCTTTGGCACTCTCTAGGCGATGGTACAGCGCGCACGATGCCCTTGCCGGAAATTCAGATTTTTGGCGGAGGCGCACATGCTGGCCGGCGGGTCGATGTGCAGGATTTCATGGTCATGGCGACGGGTGCCGAAGACTATGCCGAGGCGTTGGATTGGACGGCCCGGGTGTATCTCGCGGCCGGTAAGCTCATGGCAGACGCCGACAAGCTGCAAGGCGTTGCGGATGAGGGTGGATACTGGCCCGCTTTCGATACGAATGAAGCGGCACTGGACATGTTGGTGCGCTCGATCGAGGCGGCCGGCCTGGTGCCTGGCGAACAGGTGACGATCTCACTCGATATCGCAGCCTCCGAGTTCGGCTCGGCGGGCCGTTATCGGTTGGGCCTGGAAGGGCGCGAATTGGACAGCAATGGCCTATCGGAGATGCTGCTCGGCTGGCTGGAACGCTACCCGATCGTATCGGTCGAGGACCCGTTGGGAGAAGATGACGTAGCGGGCCTCATCGCGTTCACGGCCGCCGCTGGCGAAAAAGTGCAGATCATCGGTGACGATTATCTTGTAACGAACGCTGAACGTGTCAGATCCGGCATCGAAAAGGGCGCGTGCAATGCAGTGCTCGTGAAACCGAACCAAGCGGGGACGCTAAGCGAAGCCAAGGCCGCATTCGATGCGGCGATGGCGGCCGGTTGGGGGGCGGTGGTTTCCGCGCGATCCGGCGAAACGGAAGATGTCACGATCGTTCATCTCGCCGTTGGCTGGTGCGGGACACAGCTAAAGGTCGGCTCGTTCGCGCGATCCGAACGGATGGCGAAGTGGAACGAAGGCCTGCGGGTTGCCGAAACGGTCGGGTCCGCGTTGCCGCCGGTGTCCGCGTTCCCCTGGGGGCGGTGATGAACGACTTTAGGCGCAAGCTCGAGAACACGTCTGTTCTGCTGGTGCTGGTTCTCTCTGCGCCGCTTGCGGCGCTGCTCGTCGCAGTCCTTCTCATTTATTTCTACGTTTTGGCGATACCGGGTGCCTCGGGTGAAACGGAGTCGCTGCGCGACCTCTTTGCGATGATCTATGTCGCCGTCTACCTGACGATTTGCTTCTGGGCCTTGAAGGGCGCCTAGCATATCGTTCGCAACGAGTAGTCTCTTTTCGACAGCGAGCAGGACGCGTGCGTCAAGATGGCCAAGATCAAGACCGCATTCACAGAGCGTCTCGGCATCGATCTGCCGATCTTGGGGTTTTCACATAGCACCGACGTGACGGCGGCGATCTCCAAGGCCGGCGGCATGGGGGTCTATGGTATCGCTCACGATCCGCCGGATATGGTGCCCTCGAGGCTTGCGGCCATTCGCCGAAAGCTCGGATCCCAACCGCTTGGGATCGATATCATGATGCCGAAAGGCATGCCGGAATCGGAAACACTCGACTCCGTCCAAGCCGGATTGCCGCAACGGCATGTCGCGTTCGTCGACAGTCTCGCTCGCAAATACAGCGTACCGAACGCAACAAGGAAAACTTTCTACAACACGGTTCTGCGGACCCCGGACTATTTTGAAGGCCAACTGCAAGCCCTGTTGGAATCGGATGTCGAACTCGTCGCATTCGGCGTCGGTCTGACGCCCGATGCCGTCGCGCGCCTGAAATCCGCCGGCAAGGTTGTCGGCGCCCTGATCGGCAGCCCGCACCACTTCGATGCATACCGGGATGTCGGTTTGGACTTTATCGTGGCGCAAGGGTCGGAAGCCGGCGCACACACCGGTTCGATCGGCACGATGGTGCTCGTTCCGGAGATCGTGCAGATGGCAGGAGACCTGCCCGTGTTGGCGGCAGGCGGAATTGGACATGGCACGCAAATCGCAGCCGCGCTGGCGATGGGTGCGCAAGGAGTCTGGATGGGCACAAGCTGGCTGTCGACGGTCGAGCATGCGCAAGGCGATCATGCGATCGGTGATCGGCTGCGCGAGAAACTGTTCGCGGCCGGCAGCGGCGACACGCGGGTGACGCGCGGCAGCAGCGGCAAGCCGCAACGGCAGATCCGGTCCGCCTGGACCGAGGAATGGGAATCCCCTGAGGCCCCGGAACCGCTGAAGATGCCGTATCAGCACGCGCTGGTCGGCGACCTTATTACCGCCATCGAGGAACATGAAGTCGACCCGTTGCTGCATTCGCCAGCCGGGCAAAGCGTAACCTGGAGCAAGTCGCTGAGGTCTGTCGCCGAGATCATGAAAGAACTGGGCGATCAAACATTGCGGGGATTGGATTGTATCGAGTCCATCCGCCGCGCTCCTTAGGCTGCCGACGGCGAACCTGGCCTAGGCGGGAAATCTTTCGACCAAATAGTCCCGCCCGCGCAGCATATCGTCGAGCGATCCGTACGCACTCATATAGTGCCCGGTGAAACCCGTGGCTTCGACCCGCGTGAACATATCGGCGAAATCGATGATACCCTCGCCGGGGAACATGTGATCCTCGTATTTGCCGTGATTGTCGGCAAGCCTTACGACCGCCATCCGCTCCGTCGGCATCCCGTCCAGAAATCCGGCGATCCCTTCGGGCACGAGCGTGGCATGGTTGATCGTGAAAACCCAAGCCAGCGCCGGTGATTGAATGGCGTCAAAATAGTAACGGCACTCCTCGATCGTGTGCGCCAGGTAATTGACTTCCGCATGCTCCGGTTCCCAGTTCAGGTTCTCGAGCAGCAGCTGCACCCCCTGTGTTTCGGCATAGGCTGTGGCCCTTTTCAGCCGCTCCAACCCCGCCGTCATGCGGAGGTCGACGTCAGAAGTGAAGTGATATCCGGCATGCACCTCGACCCATCCGGCGTCGAGCCGTTTTGCCGCATCGATATAGGCGGTGAGATAGGCATCGGCCGCGTCGCGCAGGAACGGGGACACTTCCGCGATATTGACCGCGGATAAGGTGTGCAGGCCGAGATGAATGTCGTTGGCGGCGCACGCCTCGCGGATCGGGGCACAGCGCGCTTCGTCGAAGCTTTCCAACGCGTTCGGGGGCAGATCGATGCGGCAGTCGATATAGCGGACCTCGTTTTCGGCTGCCCATCGTACGGCTTCTTCGACCGACAGTTTTTCACCGATATCGACGCCGATCCTGCTTCGGATATCCATAGCGATCCCTTTATCCCGCTTGACGCAGCGGATGGAATAACGGCAAATCGGCGCGCCCGCGCATAGCGGCCTTCTCGACCAATCCATCTGCCGGAAAGAACGAACGATGCCCACACTGCAGCACAATGGTGCGACCATCAACTATCGGGAATCCGGAGACGGCGACGTCCTGCTTCTCTTGCACGCAGCGGGGAGCACGAGCGGCCAATGGCGCGGCTTCACACCGCATTTCGAGGATCGGTACCGCGTTATCGCGCCGGATCTGTACGGGCACGGTAAAAGCGACTTTTGGCAAGATCCCAAGACGTTGACGCATGATGATCAGGGGGATGTGATCGGCGCCGTGCTCGACCAGCTCGGCATCGAGCGTGTCCATATGATCGCGCATTCTTATGGCGGCGGGTCTGGCATCCGGCATCTGTTGAAGCGGCCGGAAACGGTGCGCAGTCTGGTCGTGATCGAACCGATGATCGGCAGCCTGCTGTTTGAGCGCGAGGAAACGCAGGCGATTTCCGAAGTGAAGCAGATGTGGGATGGATTTCTAGAGAGTCTCGATGACGGTGGACCGGAGGCGGCATGGAAAGGGTTTCTGGATTTTCGTAATGGTCCCGGCACCTGGGAAAATTATCCGGAGAAGACCCGGAATAATTTCCTCAGCCGCACCGAAGGTCACGTTGCCAACATCTACGCCAACAAAAGCAACCCGACCACAATGGCGGAATTGGCGACGATCACCGCGCCGACCCTGGCGATCCGCAGCGAACGCCCGACGCATTTCGATCTGCGCATGGTCGAACTGGGCGCCGAAGCGATCCCAGGCTGCGAATTCATCACCCTGCCGGACACTGAGCATAT
>JAPPPC010000092.1 GCA_028817685.1 Rhodospirillaceae bacterium | reverse complement strand
CTTCGCCCCCAGCCCGCGCACAGAATCCAACCGGCCATCGACGCGTGCGATCGCGACCATGCCATACCGATTGGTGTGTTCCCGCGGCACGTCCATCACGGCCACCACACTGCCGCCGGTCTCGGCATGAACCTCGGTCATTTGCTGAAGACACGGTGTCTTCGACAGAACCAGATCGTCCGCCAGCAATACGGCAAACGGTTCGTCGCCGATCAAGTTACGGGCGCACCATACCGCATGCCCCAGACCGAGCGGTTCCATCTGCCGCATATAACTGATTTGACCCGGCGACGGCATCCAACTGCGAATTACCGAGAGCAGATCCGACTTCTCGCGTTCCTGCAACATCGTGTCGAGCTCGAAGGAGACGTCGAAATGATCCTCTATCGCGTGTTTGCCGCGAGCGGTAACGAAGATGAAATCCTCAATACCCGCCGCCTGAGCTTCTTCCACGGCGTATTGAATTAGCGGTTTATCGACGACTGGCAGCATTTCTTTCGGCATCGCCTTGGTTGCCGGCAAAAACCGCGTCCCCAACCCACCGACCGGGAAAATCGCTTTACGTACCTTCTTCTGCGGCATGTGCAGTCGCTCGTTTCGATGTAGCGGGGTCCGCGGCCTGTTTGCCACATCGGCATTTCGGTCGCAACCGGATTGGAATAGAGCCTTAAAGCCTTCTTAAAGCCTTAAAATTCAGCTGACATCACCCAAAAGGGTTTCTTTTGCTTCATTTATCTTGGCCGCGAGGTAGTCCGAACCGCCATGATCGGGATGCATCCGTTTCATGAGGTCGCGGTGGCTTCGCCGAATATCTTCATCCGTTGCGCCCGGTTCCAACCCTAAAACACGGTACGCTTCCTCCGCGGTCATCGGTCCAGCCGCTGGAGAAGCCGAATAATGCTGGCCGCCCGCCTCCGCGCGCTCACGCCACGTGTCGCCATGCATTTTGTCGAGATAGGCTTGCAAAACACTGCCGGACTGCGGGTCGGCCGAAGCCTCCGCCAACAGTTCGAGCACATCATCGAGCGGCATATCCGACAGTCTCCGCCCGGTGAAGCGGCCCTCCATCACCTCGCCATCCATGTCGCCGCTATCGTGGTCCAGCGACATCGCCACGAAGCGCGTGTCGACGCGGGATTGACGTCCGCGGCTCGGCCCCCGCGCCGACCGGGCCAGGCGCTGCAACATGCGGAACCGGGATATCCAGGGCAGCAATCCAAGCACCGCGATCCAGAGCAGCGAAAAGCGGCCCGATATCATCAGGAAAAGCGCGACAAGGATAGCGAAGCCGAGCCCCGTCCAACGCAATACGCGTATGATCGTTTTCGGGTCCGCACCCACGAACCAGCGCAGCAGCAGCAACCCGCCGACAACCAGGGACGTACCTAGAATGAGCCAAGTCACGTCTAATTCTTGCCTTGCAATTGGTGCGTCAGCCGCAACGCATCGCCACCCTTCTTTTTGCCGTAGCTGAGCAACGCCTGCCGCCCCCCGGCGGCATAGACGGCGACGGCGGACAGCAGTTCCTTGAGCTGCTGCGCACTGCCGGAATCGAAGGGGCAATAGGCGCCGCCCGACAGTCGGGTGATCTGCCGAAATGCGCGCTCCGCGATCGGGTCCCCGCCTTCATGAAAGATGAAAACGGGCACGTTGAGCAGTCCCAATTCACCGGCGTGATGACAGAGTTGATCGACTTCTTCCTCCATCGCATCGCCGACGAATACCAGCGCATCGACCTTTTCCCGAGTATTTTCCTTGATTGCGTGTTTCAAGACTTTGCGAATCTGCGTCGTCCCGCCCAAACACCGGACGGAGGTCATGAAGCGCAACAATTGGTCCGGGTTCACGGCCCATTTACTGGCTCGGCATTGCCCAAAGCCGCGATAGTACAACAGCTGCACCGCCAGCCCGCCCAAGGCACTGGTTTCGGTAAACATTTCGCTTTGAATATGGCACGCACGATCCCAGGTTGGTTCGCGGCTCGCAGTCGCATCCATGGCAAAGATCAACCGGCCGCGCTCGTTTGTGCCGCGCACCGGTGCAGGGGCTTCCGAAACTTCCTTCAGAAACCGGGCAACTTCATCTTCGCTCGATGTCGGTAGCTTCGCCATAATCCTTATATGGGGTCCAGCAACCGCTAATGTCCAGAATCCATGCTATTTTGTGCTGTTTCTGGCGGATTCGGCAAGCCAATCGCCACCAAGAGTTGGCGCACCTCCTGACGCGCCGCAATATGCGAACTGTTCATACGCTGGGTTACACCTGGGGTCCGCAGGTCGAGCAAGGTCAAGCCCTGCAGGAATAATTCCCGAAAGATCACCCGTTCGGTGAAGCCGGGCGCAATGCGGAACCCGATGCGTCCCGCCAGTTCGCTTAGCGAGCGGTCCATCGCGGCGTTATTGCGCGACGCTAACGATCCAACCCGATTGCGCATGACGACCCAGTCGATCGCACGCCCGCCGCTCATCGCACGCACCTTCTTTTGCTCCCAAACCATCTCGGCATAGCGGCTGGGATGCACCACCCGATGGCTGTCCGGATCCACCGCGGCCAGCAGGTCGAGATCCACATAGCTATCGTTGAGCGGGGTTACCAAGGTATCGGCGAGGCTGTGCGCATGGCGGGAAATAGCGATGTCGCTGCCCGGCGTGTCGATCACAATGACATTGTTCGAGGCTGCCAACTCGGAGACACAATGCTCCAATCTGGACTTGTCGTCGGCGGCGGCCGCCGCCGCGCTGTCCAGGTCACTAGGCGGCAGGCGCCGGTGATCGGGCAGCGCCAATTCCAAGCTGTTTTCAGAATTTGTCCGACGCCGGTTCTCGACATACCGGGTCAAAGTGGCCTGTCCCGCATCAAGGTCGATCGATCCGACAGCGAGGCCGCGATGCAGTAGACCGGCGATGAGGTGCATCGCCGTGGTCGACTTGCCCGACCCGCCCTTCTCGTTCCCGATGACGATGATGTGCGGCGTGTGCCCCGCCGCGGCGCCTACGCCACCTTCAGCCATATCGCCGTGTCATGGAATGCGGCGCCGCCGCGCGGACGAACAGCATCGGCGCCAATCAAGAGGTTGATGCCGATGCCTTCGACAAAAGCCTCGTTCGGCCATAAGCTTTCGACCACGACGACCCCTCGCTGCAATCCTTCGAACGGTTTCACGTGAACCAGAACCGAGCCGCGTGCGTTGCCGAGCCTGACCGGCGCCCCATCGGAAAGTCCAAGTGCTTTACAATCGTCCGGGTGCACCAACGCCGTCGGACGCCCCTCGCGCGCCTGACTGGTCGGAGTTTCGCTAAAGCTAGAATTGAGAAAATTCCGGGCCGGCGCCGCGACGAGCCGGAAGGGGTGTTCGTCATCGGCCTCCTCGATTGCATCGTAGTGGCCCGGCATGGTTGGAACCCCTTCGGGCACTTTGCCAACGCCGGCCCAATCCGCCTTGAAGTGGAATTTCTTGTCGGCATGGCCGAACCCGTTGAGGAAGTGGCTCTCCTCGAATTTTGGCGCGAAATCGGTCCAGCGCTCCGCATGCAGGGTTTCGGCATCGGGCAGGCCTGAATCTCGCAGCGTACGATCGATGACCTCCCAGTCGGACATTTGGAATCCCGGGTGTTCGCAGCCGAGCCGTTTCGCCAATCCGCATAGAACCGCATGATTCGACCGGCACTCGCCAAGAGGCTCGATAACCGGTTTGGTCACGAAAAGATGGGTGTGGCCGCCGGCGATGTAGAGATCTTCATGCTCCAGGAACGTCGTGGCGGGCAGCACGATATCGGCCATTGCCGCGGTCTCCGTCATGAACTGCTCATGCACGCAGACGAACAGATCGTCGCGCCGGAACCCGTCATGCACCTTGCCCAGTTCCGGGCAGACGACCATCGGATTGGTGTTTTGGATGATCATCGCACCGACCGGCGGCCCGCCTTCCAGCGCGTCCGCTTCGCCGACGAGGATGGGGCCGAGCCGCGACTGGTCCAGCATGCGTGTCGATTTGTCCAGGACATCGAGCCCCATGATCATCGTCATGTCGAGCGGATAGACCCCGGCATTGGAGTAGAGCGCCCCCGCGCCCTTTCGCTTCCACTTGCCCGTCACGCTCGGCAAACAGGTGACCGCATGCATGTTGGCCGCCCCGTTGCGCGACCGCGTGAACCCATAGCCGATGCGGATAAAAGCGCGTTCCGTTTCGGCGTAGGTCGTCGCCAGCGCTTCGATCTCGGCGGCCTCAAGCCCGGTGATTTCCGCCGCCCATTCCGGCGTCTTCTGCGCGACATGTCGGGCAAGCTCGTCCGGCGCGTCGGTAAATTCGCGCATATAGTCCCAATCCGCATGACCGTCGCGGAAGAATACGTTGATCATTGCCGCCGCCAAGGCGCCGTCCGTCCCGGGCCGCGGCATGATGTGAATATCCGCGGCTTCGGCTGTAGGCGTCCGATAGGGATCGACGACGATCAGCTTGGCCCCGCGTTCTTTCCGTGCCTTGGCGATATGGGTCATCACATTGACCTGGGTATGCACGGGATTGCCGCCCCAGACGATGATCAGATCGCTTTCGGCCATCTCACGCCCGTCCACGCCGTACTTCACGCCGACACCGGCGAGCCAGCCCGCATCGGCGATGGTGTTGCAGATCGTGCTGTACTGCCGCGAATAGCCGAGCGCATGGCGGAACCGGTCGAGCCCGTCGCGCTGCAGCAGTCCCATGGTCCCTGCGTAGTGATAGGGAAACACCGCCTCGCGGCCATCCCGCGCGGCGGTTCGTTCGAAGGCTTCTGCCACGATATCGAGGGCATCGTCCCAGCCGATCGGCTCGAAAGCCGCCATGCCGACACCCTTATCGCCGACCCGCCGCAAAGGCTGCGTCAGGCGATCCGGATGGTGCACGCGTTCGGCGTAGCGCGCGACCTTGGCGCAAACGACACCGGCGGTATAGCTATTGTCAGGTGCCCCGCGAACGCGGCCGATCCGGTGCGCATCGATCCGCTCCACCTCAAGCGCGCATGTGGACGGGCAATCATGTGGACACGCCGAATGGACGATATCGAGGGGCATTCTTTGGCTCCGTAAAATTCGGCCGGAGTTTAAGGTGACCCTGATTCCGGTGCAATCACGGTTCACAGAGAGTGGATCACATTATAGGGTCCCGCGATCACGCCGTTGCGCGCGCAGCATCAATTGTAAGCTAGGCAGGACAACCACATGACTCTCTTCGACCTCACCGGGAAAACCGCGATCATCACAGGCGCCACCAAGGGCATCGGACGTGCCATCGCGTCGCGCATGGCGGAACACGGCGCCAATGTCGTGGTCTCCTCGCGCAAGGCCGATATGTGCGAAGAGGTCGCACAGGACATCAATGATAACTGGGCGAAGAACGGTGGTGAGGCGGCACCGATTGCCTGCCATATCTCGCACCATGACCAACTTCAGAGCTTGGTCGACAAAACGGTCGAACGGTTCGGAGGGCTCGACATTCTGGTCTGCAACGCGGCGGTCAACCCGTTCTTCGGCAAGCTGCAGGACATCCCGGACAGCGCCTTCGACAAGATCATGGAAACCAATATCAAGTCGAACCATTGGCTTTGCCGGATGTCCCGCCCGCACATCGCGGCGCGCGGCGGCGGTTCGATCATGATCATCTCGTCCATTGGCGGCCTGCGCGCCAGCGTCAATCTGGGCGCTTACGGGATTTCCAAGGCGGCGGACCTGGCGATCGCGCGCAACCTCGCCTTCGAGTACGGCCCCGACAAGATCCGCGTCAACGCGATCGCGCCGGGCCTCGTTCGCACGGATTTTGCCCGCGCGCTCTGGGAAGACGAGGAAAGGGTGAAGCGGCAAAACGCGAAGACGCCGCTCGGCCGGTTGGGCGAACCGGATGAGATCGCCGGCGTCGCCGTCATGCTGGCCTCCGACGCCGGCAGCTATGTCAGCGGTCAGTGCATCGCCGTCGATGGCGGCCTGACGATTGCCACGAGCTAAAGACCTGCCGCTTTAGAGTTTGACGACCAACCGGCCGCGGACCTGGCCTTTGAGGATATCGTTCGCCGCCTGCGGCAGGTCCGACAGGCCGATTTCCTCGGTCAACGCATCGAGACGGTCCATCGGCAAATCGTCGACCAGCCGCTGCCAGACGCGCACCCGGTTGTCGTAGGGCTGCATGACCGAGTCGATGCCCAGCAAATTGACGCCGCGCAGTAGGAACGGCAGCACCGTGCATTCCAGATTGGCGCCGCCAGCGAGACCGCAGGCTGCGACCGATCCGCCATAGGCTGTCTGCGCCAGCACCCGGGCCAAGGTCGTCCCGCCGACTGTATCAACCGCGCCTGCGAAATTTTCCGATTCGAGCGGCCGCTTGGACGGCTCGGAAAGTTCCGCCCGGTCGATGATCTGCGATGCGCCAAGCGACGTCAGGTAGTCCGCTTGCTCCGCCCGGCCCGTCGAGGCCGCGACGGTGTAGCCGCGCTTGGCCAGTATGGAGACGGCAACGGAGCCAACACCGCCGGCCGCACCGGTCACCAATACGGTGCCGGCATCGGGTGTCAGACCGTGATCTTCCAGCGCCGCTACACACAGCATCGACGTGAACCCGGCGGTCCCGATAGCCATGGCCCGCTTGTCGGTCAGACCTTCCGGCATCGGCACGAGCCAATCGGATTTGACCCGCGCCTTGCCCGCGTAACCGCCCCAATGGACTTCGCCGACCCGCCAGCCCGTCAGGATCACTCGATCCCCCGGCTTATAGCGGTCACTGCCAGACTCCTCGACAACGCCGGCGAAGTCGATGCCCGGCACGTGCGGATAGTCGCGCACCAAACGGCCGATCCCGTTGATGATCATGCCGTCCTTGTAATTCAGGCCGGAATAGGTCACCCGGACGGTGACATCGCCCTCGGGCAGTTCGTCGACGCTCATATCGCGAACCGCGCTTGAAACCTTACCGTCGTCTTCGGTCAGGACGAGCGCTGGAAATTGAACGGCCATCTTGTACAGGCTCCCTTAACTGTGGTGACGCCGCGCGTTAGCGCAGCGCTTCCACGATCGAGACAAGGTTCGCGACGCCGGCACCGCCCATGTTGAACAGCCCCGCCAACTTGGCATCCTTGACCTGCATATCGCCGGCCTCGCCGCGCACCTGCATCGCCGACAGGACATGCATGGAGACGCCGGTCGCACCAATCGGATGGCCTTTGGATTTCAGTCCGCCCGACGGGTTGATCGGCAACTTGCCGTCCTTCGCTGAGACACCGTCCATGATGACCCTTGCGCCCTGCCCCGGCTCCGCCAGTCCCATGGCTTCATATTCCATGAGTTCGGCCGTGGTGAAGCAGTCGTGCGTTTCCACGAGACTGAGATCGTTCAAACTGAGCCCAGCCTTATCGAGCGCTTGCGCCCAGGCGCGCGATGCACCATCCAGGAACGTCATGTCGCGGCCACTCATGGGCAGCAGATCGTTGACATGCGCTGTCGACCGGAAGACCACCGCCTTAGGCATGGTCAGCGCTGTTTCCATATCGGCCAGAACCACCGCCGCCGCGCCATCGGAAACCAGCGAGCAGTCGGTCCGCTTCAAGGGGCCGGCGACGAACGGATTCTTGTCCGATTCGTTGCGGCAGAACTCGTAGCCCAGATCCTTGCGCAGCTGCGCGTAGGGATTGTCGCAACCATTCTTGTGGTTCTTGGCGGCAATCTGCGCC
>JAPPPC010000666.1 GCA_028817685.1 Rhodospirillaceae bacterium | reverse complement strand
GGGGACAGCTGGTCGTTGAAACGGACCAGGGCACCCTGACGGCAAAAACCGTCGTGATCGGCACCAACGCCTATTCCGACACGCTGTGGCCCGGGCTCAAACAAACCTTCACAATCATCCATTATTTCCAACTGGCAACGAAACCGCTGGGCGATCGTGTCGCTGGTATCTTGCGCGAAGGCCAGGGCCTCTGGGACACGGCGCCGATCATGTTCTCGGTCCGCCGCGACGCTTTCGGGCGGCTCATCGTTGGATCGATGGGCCGTGTCATCGGCGATGCCAGCAAGGGACTGTCGCACCGATGGGCGCTCCGGATGCTCGACAAGGTTTTTCCGGACCTCGGACCGGTCGAAATCGAGACCGCCTGGCACGGGCAAATCGCGATGACCAACGATCACCTGCCCCGTATCCATCGTCTTGCCGACGGTCTGTACACACCTGTGGGTTATAACGGCCGCGGGATCGGGCCGGGCACGATGTTCGGTAAGGCGATGGCAGCGCTCGTCGCCGGCGGCGATGAAGCCGACCTACCGATGCCAATAACCGATCTGAAAACCAGTGCAACAGCGCCGATCATGAAGCGCGCCTATGACCTCGCCTTCACCGCCAATCAAGTTATCAAAAGTCTCTAACCCCTTACATCA
The DNA here is from genome assembly GCA_028817685.1 of Rhodospirillaceae bacterium. Taxonomy (GTDB): domain Bacteria; phylum Pseudomonadota; class Alphaproteobacteria; order UBA8366. The sequence continues at coordinate 7,060 of JAPPPC010000666.1, read as the reverse complement.
AAGAGAACCCTCACATGACTGACAAACCTATCGCCTTAATCACCGGCGGCGCGCAGGGCATTGGTTATGCCTGTGCCGAAGCCATCGCGGAAGACGGCGCCCGCATCATCGTCGCCGACAGAAACGCCGACGGAATCGCTGCGGCAGCCGAGAAGTTGGGGGACGATGCCGTCAGTATGGTTTGCGATATGGGCGATCCCGATCAAATCACCGGGCTTTTCGATAAAATCGAGAAGGATGTCGGGACGGTGTCGATCCTGGTCAACAATGCCGGCATCGCGCTGCCGGGAGATTTTCTCGAGACCAGCCTGGAGCAGTTCCAGCAGGTCATCAATGTCAATCTCACCGGCAGTTTCCTCGCCCTGCAGCGCGCCGCAAAATCGATGGTCGCAAGCGGCATCGAGGGTGCGATCGTCAACATGTCGTCGGTCAATGCGCAGGTCGCAATTCCCTCGATCGCGGCCTATTGCGCCTCCAAAGGCGGCATCATGCAGCTGACCAAGGCTGCCGCCCTTGCGCTGGCGCCGCACAACATCCGGGTCAACGCGGTCGGGCCCGGCTCCATCGATACCGACATGATGGCCGCCGTAAACGCCGACCCGGCGGCGATGCAGATGGTGATGTCGCGCACGCCGCTGAAACGCATCGGCTCGCCGCGCGAGATCGGCGATGTGGTCGCCTTCCTGGCCAGCGAGAAGGCGAGCTATATCACCGGTGAAACGATCTATGTCGATGGCGGCCGCATCGGCATGAACTACACGATGTAAATCAGGAAACGGGGAGCGAAATCTTGACAGAAGCAAAGCCGCTGGAAATCCGGCGCGTGGTGACCGGCCATGACGCGGACGGCAAGGCCGTCATCGTCGACGACAAGATAATGGACAATGTGATCGTAATGCCGTCCGGGCATTCGGGCGCCCTGATGTGGGTGGCCGACCCCGACGATGCGCATGTCAACGGCCCCGTCGACCAGGACGAAGACCGGGCCTATCGGAAGCTACCGGGTATCGCGCCGCCGGCCGGCGGGCATGTCTTCCGCATATTGCAATTGGCGCCCGGTAAATCCGCCTTCATGCACCGCACCGACACCATCGACTACGCCATTGTCCTGCAAGGCGCCTGCGTGATGAAGCTGGATGGCGACGAGGAAGTCGCGATGAACGCGGGTGACGTGATGGTTCAGCGCGGCACGTGGCACGGTTGGGAAAACCGCGGCGACGAACCCTGCCGGCTCGCCTTTATCCTGATCAGTTCGGAAGCCCCCGAAAAGCACCTTCATATGGCGGATGGCACGCCCTAACCGCGCGCGCCGATTAGCGCCAAGGTCCGCGCCATCTCATTGGTCAGCACGACAAGCCCTTCATCGACGCCCTGTCCCGGCTTGTTCATCAGAAAATCGGCCCGGCAGGCCAGCGCGACGTGGGCGGACAACCGTGCGGACTGATCGGTCTCATTCGCCGAGCCACCCATATAAACGCCGGCGCCCGCCTTGCGGCAGTAGAGCAGCGCTTCGATCGAGTTGCCGATTCCGCCCAGGTCCGGCGCCTTGACCTGGAGATAGTCCGCCGCGCGCGCATCGGCGAAGGCACGGATATCGTCCAAGGTATTGCACCATTCGTCAGCGACCAGCTTGACGGTACTGCCGCGATCCCCGAGAGCGTCGCGCAGGTCGCGAAACGCGTCGATCTGTCCCTGCCGGCTGTCGGCGATCATCGGTGTTTCCAGATAGAGGTCATAAGGTGCGGCCGCCTCGGCAACCCGGCCGACATAGTCGGCCATGCGCGCCATATCGAAATCGAACAGTTCGCCAATCGTGCCGTAAACATCGAGATGGATTGCCGGCTTGTAACCCTCAGCGCCCAGCTTGCCGATCAACTGCGACACGAAGGCGGCATAGTCGATCAGTTTGTGCCCGTCCAAGCCGAGGTCCGCCTCGACATTAGCAAAGGAACCGTGCGGCAGGATATCAACACCCTTCATAATCATCTTCTCGACCATGAAGGTCTGCGGCGTCGGGCACATACCGAGGATGGGAATGGGGCCGGTCGCGATGTCGCAGCCATATTCGGCCGCGACAATTTCCGCCGGCGTACGCTTCTGCGCCAACGCGGCGGCGTGCAACAGCGACTGCGAAATGCCGTAGCGCAACGCCGTATGCAGCGGCGCGCCATCCGGTTCGAAACCTTCAACCTCATCGGCGAGCGGCCGGAACTGCGAACAGTCTCGCCCTACCAGCAGGTCGCGCACGGCACCCTCGACGACACCGCGCTGCGCTTCCGCCTTGAACAGCGGGTCCCGTCCGGCCGCGCCGGTGAAGATCACGTCGATACAGTCGCCATGGGCGACCTGCCCGTCATCCAGCTGCAGCATCACGGACAGGCTTTGCCCGGCCTGAATGACCTCGTCGAACCCCGGCGTGACCGGCGGATCGATATAGGTGAAGCCCTCCTGACGCGCCCCGGCGCGAATGGCCGCCAGATCCTTGTTGAAGTAGCCGCTGCGCCCGGCCGCACAGAGCAGCCCGGCGATCTTCATTCGGCGTTCTCGAGACAGTATTGCGCGACCTCCGCGTGAGTCGCGAACCAGACATCGGGATGACCCTTCATATGGCCGATCAGCTCGTCCAGCATTGCCAAGCGCGAGCGGTGGCCCGTGAAGTGCGGATGCATGGTCAATAGGAACAAGCCGTCATCCTTGTAGGCTTCGTCGAACTCCGACCGGAATATCTCCAGAACCGCGGAAGGCGGCGTGTAGGGCCGCAGCGAGGACATGCGGTCCATGTTGAAATAGACCGCGTCGTCCTTGATCCATTCAACCGGCAGCTCAACCATGCCAGTCGGCTCGCCATCCTCAAGGATTTCGTATGGATCATCGTCAGCCATCAGCGAGGAATCGTAGATGAGTCCCATCTCGCGACTAATCGACAGCGTTTCCGGGCTAAAATCCCAGGACGGCGTGCGGATTCCGACCGGCCGCACACCGGTGATCTTCTCCAGCACATCCGCCGAGCGCATCTGCAGATCGCGTTCGTCGGCGGGCGGCAGGGTGCTGTTGAACTCATGTATCCAGCCATGAATGCCGACTTCGTGGCCCTGCTCGACGACGGCGCGCTGCTCGTCCGGGTGAATCATGGCGACAACGGCAGGCACGAAGAAACTTGCCTTGATGTCATGCCGCTCCAACAGCTTCAGAATACGGGGCACGCCCACACGGGCGGCGTATTCGCCTTGCGACAGTTTGCCGGGTGAATTCTGACCAAATCGCAATGTGCTGGATTCGTGATCGGAATCGAAGGACAGCGCGACACAAGCCTTGGCGCCGCCCTTCCATTGCGCCGGTTTCAGGGACCGACCCGCGCGAACCTTGTTGACGATGCCGCGCCATTTCTCCTCCGCCCACTGCCAGGGCTCTTCCTGAGGTGTACCCGTTTGATCGTCCGGCATCGCGGCTCTCCCTTCGAATTAGCGGTTTTCAAGGAAAGCGTAGGTGAGGGACGGCCCCGGTGCAACGCAGGAAAGCGTTAACCTTCCCGGGGCTATGTCAATTTGCCGCGCCGGAATTCATTGAGTCGTCCTGGCGTCCGCTGGCAACTCGGCCTAGATAGTTCGGTAATCAGATCGCCTAATAGATGAGGTTTCAGGATGCAGCAGCCCGTCGCCCTCCTCAGCGCCGTCAAACGCGGCCTATCGTGCCGGTGCCCGAAATGCGGCCGCGGCCGTATCTTCGAGCGCTGTCTGAAACCTGCTGCCTCATGCAGCGTTTGCGGTGTCACAACCGGCCAAATCCGCACCGACGATATCGCGCCCTATTTTACGATCATGGTCGTCGGGCATGTCGTCGTGCCGCCGTTGCTCCTGCTCGAAAAGATGTACGCACCGCCGTCCTGGGTGCATCTGGCGATCTGGCTGCCGCTTGCGATCCTCGCCACCATGGTGTCGCTGCCGCGGATAAAAGGTGCGGTGATGGGCTGGATGTGGTGGTTGGGCATTCGCGGCGACGAACAGCACTAACAACCCGTCGCCGCTCCGAGAACTAGCCCTGAGCGCTCGGCCTCGCGCCAACACCATCGAACCAGCGCTGCAGGTTCGTCATATCCTCGCCGATCCGGATTTTCGGCACCCGGCCGATCTGAAATCCGGTGAATGCCGTGATGTCGGCGACTGTGAAGCGATCACCGGCGATAAACTCACGGTCCGCCAGTTCGCCGTCCAGCCAGGCCATCCGCTCCATAATATTCGTGCGGCAGAGCTCGCCGAACTCGGGCACCTGCGGGATACGGCCTTCCCAATAAGCGTGAGTGTGGCGGAAACACATCGAGGCATTGGCCAGGATTTCCGACTCCATGCGGCGGTTCCACATCTCCACCACCGCCTTGTCCTTCGCATCGGCACCAAATAATGGCGGCTCCGGCTGCTGTTCTTCGAAGTACCGGCAAATTGCGACCGATTCCGCGATATACGAGCCATCATCGAGCTCGAGAACCGGGACTCGTCCCAACGGATTTTTCGCGACGAAATCCGCTTCGAGATTTTCCGATTTTCCGAGATCGATTTCGACGCATTCTATGTCGATGCCTTTCTCGGCCAGGAAAATGTGCACACGCTTCGGATTCGGGGCGACCTTCGTGGTGTAGAGCTTCATGGCGGATTTCCTCCCTGCCGCGCAATTCTCGGTAAGTTGGGCCCAGTAAACGGCCTCGGACCAGCGCGTTCAAGTCGGAAGCACAGGGCACTGGTCTGTGCTAAAATCTTGCGCCTGGAATGAGAGGATAGGCCATGACCGAGACGGTTCATCCCAGCCAATGCTGGGAATGCAACACCTATTGCGGTTCGCTGATCACGATGCGTGATGGCAAGGTTGCCAAGATCGGGCCCAATCCGGACCATCCCGGTTCGAAGGGCGCCTTTTGCGTGAAAGGCATCCGCGCCGTGCGTGAGTGGACGGACAACGAGAACCGGCTGCTTCACCCGATGCGCCGCGTTGGGCCGCGCGGCAGCGGTCAATGGGAGCGCATCTCCTGGGACAACGCGCTCGAAGAGATGGCAGAGCGCTTGGCTGCCGTCCGGTCCGAATACGGCCCCCTGTCCATAGCCGGCGCGGTCAGCGGCGGCGCATTCAGCCGCGGTGCGGTCATGGCGCTGTTGATGCGTTCGATCGGGTCGCCCAATTGGATGATCAATCAAGATCTGTGCGGCGGCTGCCAGGCACTCGGCGAGAAGCTCACCGGGACGCCGATGAAGAATGGCGAGGATATCGACAATGCGCGCTGCGCCCTGCTCGTCGGTCGCAATCCCTATGCCGCGGACCCGACGCAATGGCTCGCGCTCAAGGCCCTAAAGAAGCGCGGCGGCCGGATCGTCGTTATCGACCCGGTTCAGGGCCCCGCCAGCGATCTGGCGGATATATGGCTGCGGCCGAGACCGGGAACCGACGCCGCGCTGGCGCTCTCGATCGCCCATATCCTTGTGGCCGAAGGGAAACACGACAAAGAGTTCGTCGACCGCTGGTGCCACGGATTCGAGCCGTACAAGGCGCGGATCGACGCCTATCCACCCGCTGTTGCAGCCGAACTTACAGGCGTTCCGGCGGAGGATATCGTCGCGGCGGCAGAGGCCTATGCCGAGGGCCCCTCCGTCTTCGTTCCCGGCCACGGGATCGACGCTTTCAGCGCCGGTGTCCAAACCTTCCGAGCCTTCGACTGCCTCGTCGCGATCAGCGGGAATCTCGACCGCCGCGGCGGCAATCGCCTGACCAAAAAGCCGAAAGGGTTCCGTACCTATCTGGACGTGATCCACGATCCGCAATTCCGTCTGCCGCGTGAAATCGAAACGCAGACGATCGGCGCCGAACAGTTTCCGCTGTGGTCAGGTCCGGAGGGATGGCAAACCGCATGCCACAACCCCTCGGTGATCGAGGCCGTCCTGACGGACAAGCCCTATCCGGTGCGGGCGATGTATATCAGCGGCGTCAACATCGTCGTGACATACCCGGATGCGGCCCGGACGATCGAGGCGCTGAAATCCCTCGATTTCATCGCCGTGGCGACGCAGAATTTGAACCCAACCTCCGCATATGCCGACATCGTACTGCCGAAAACCACCACATTGGAGGAGGAGGAAGTGCAGCTGATCTGGGGCGGCCCCTGCATCGGCTACACCAACCCGGTTGTCGCACCGCGCGGCGAAGCCCGCTGCGATTTGGACATCGCGCTCGCGCTGCGCGATCGGCTCGTCGCCCGCCAGGCGCTGACGCAGGATTTTCTGCCTTGGGCGGATCAGCGCGCCTTCAACGAGTTTCTGCTCGGTGACAGCGGGATCACGATCGACGCGCTGCGGGAACAGGGTTATGCGACCTTCCCCTACGAACTCGGCGCGTTCGAGCAAAACGGTTTCGCCACTTCCACAGGCAAGGTCGAGCTCTACTCTGAACGGCTCGACGCTTTGGGACTCGATCCCCTGCCCAATTACACACCGCCAACCGCGGACACGTCCGATGCGGAAGTGCGCGCGGCGTATCCGCTCGTGCTGCTAACCGGTCTGCGGGAGAAGACCTATCACCATTCCCGGTTCCGCGATCAGGCGTGGGCCCGCAAAGTGTCGCCAGATCCGTTGATCCAAATCCATCCGGATACCGCAGCCGAGCATGGAATTTGCGATTCCCAGTGGATTACGGTGCACACCGCCGATACGGATACAACATGCCGCGCGAGGGCCCAGGTGACAGAGGGCGCACCGCCCGGTGTCGTTGCGACTGGCATGGGCTGGTGGGACCCGTTGAGCGATGACCCGGAATTCGGCGCACGCGACATCAATATTAACGGCGCGATGTCCTATGGCGGTCCCTGGGACCCGGTGACTGGGTCATCGGATTCGCGAGGCCGCCGCTGCCGAATTACGCCACTGGCGCTGGAAACCGACGCCGCCGATTGAGTTTTTCGTCAAGGGCTGCATATTCCGCTGCCAGATCCCATATACCCCTTCAACGATGAAAAGTGGGGCGAGGCGATGAGATTAAAATCCGCATCTATGCTGATCGGCTTGCTGCTTGCTTGGCCGGTCGC
>JAPPPC010000747.1:6610-7760 GCA_028817685.1 Rhodospirillaceae bacterium | reverse complement strand
CCCGACCGCCCCGCCGCCCACGCCGGCACCGCCTGTCCGCGAGCTTCCCCACCGCGCGCTGGTGCTCCCCTCGATGACCAATAGGCCGCCATGGGCCGTCGCGCCGGCGGATTGGCTGGCGTCGCCCCGGACGCGCACCGTGCCCGACATCATGTTCTCGGCCACACCGGTGCCGACATTGCCGCTTACCGTCACAATGCCTTCCTGATTCATTCCGGCGCAGTAATAGCCTGCATGGCCGTCGATGGTGACGTTGATCGGCCGCGTCAGGCCCGCGGCCAGGGCGTGTGCGCCGCCGGGATGCCGAACCTCGAAGGAACCGGATTCCGCCATCTGCAGGGCGCGGTTCAGTTCGCGCACATCCGCCTGTGCCAAATCGATCACCGTCATCAGGCGCGGCCCCAGCTGTAAACCGTTGCCGGCTCCGGCTCCCAGACCGTCGCGTCGTCGACGCCGGGCAGTTGCGCCAGGGAGCGGAACTCGGACGCCATGGCGACCCAATCGTCCGTTTCCGCCATCACGGCGGGCTTGCAGGCGATGGGGTCGCGCAATACCGAGAACCCGTCCCGGGTGCCGACGGCGAAGGTATAGAAGCCGTCGAGGTCGGCGATCGCCGCTTCCAACGCCTCCGTGATGGTCGCGCCCTGGCCGAGACGCCAAGTCAGGTAGCCGGCGGCGACCTCGCTGTCATTGTCGGTCTGGAAGGCGATGCCCGCCTGGTCGCGCAACCAGTCACGCAGCCGATGATGGTTCGACAGCGACCCGTTATGCACCAGGCACAAATCGTCTCCGGTGTTGAAGGGGTGGGCGCCTTCCGTCGTCACTGCGCTCTCCGTCGCCATGCGGGTATGGCCCACGGCATGACTGCCGGTCGCCTGCGGGACGCCGAAGCGTGCCAGCACGTCCGCCGGCAGACCGACTTCTTTGTAAATCTCCAGGATGTTGCCGGAACTCATGATGCGCAGGCCCGGACGGTTGGTTTCGATCCAGCGGCGCAGCGCACCGGCATCGACCGGCGCGCGCAGGATGGCGTGGCTGGAGACGCGTTCCGCGGTGATCGTGATGTTCAGATCCGACGATGCCGCGCCGGCGACAGCGTCCCAATCGAAGTCCGGATCGGGATCGTACAAGGTGACCTTGGCATCGTCGT
>JAPPPC010000747.1:0-6600 GCA_028817685.1 Rhodospirillaceae bacterium | reverse complement strand
CCGCCCCAGGTGTAACACCGCCCGGCCTGGTCGCGATAGATCGCGACCCCGGCGCTGTCCGGTCCGCGATCGGTCATCTGCTCCAGCATGGGCGAAAAGAACGCGCCAAGCCTGTCGCGTAGATCCGGATTTTTTAGATACAGGCCAACGATGCCGCACATGATGTTCAGTTCCTTCAGATAGCGCCCGCAGTATGACCAAGAATCTTGATACGGGAATAGCAAAGTGAGTGGCGCGCGGCTTATCCCTGTTTGGCGGACTGAATCGCCTGCCAGACCCGTTGTGGGGTGGCAGGCATCTCGATATGGGTGACGCCATAGTCGGACAGCGCATCCACGATGGCGTTGATGACGACACCCAACGCCGGTGTCGTACCGCCTTCGCCGCCGGGCCGGACGCCATGCGGGTGGGAGCTCGCCGGGACCTCGGTAATGATGGTGTCGACAGGCGGTGTCGTGATCGCGCGCGGCATCGCGTAATCCATGAAGGAGCCGGTCAGAAGCTGTGCGGTCTCCGGATCGTAGTGGATCGATTCCATCAGCGCCTGGCCGAGGCCTTGCGCCACGGCACCATGCGCCTGACCATGTAGGATCGGCGGATTGACCGCGAGCCCGACATCGTCGACCGCCGTCCAGCGCAACAGATCGACATGGCCAGTCTCCGGATCGACCTCCAGCTCGCAGACATGGGCGCCGTAGGGATAACCGCCGGCACGATTGGTGATGTCCCCGAAGCTTTCCAATCCCTCCGGCGCGGCCGCAGCGGTTTCCCAGAGATCGACGCTGGCGCCGCTTGCCGTAGAGAAGGCCCCGGCGGCGAAGGTGATTTCCGCTTCCGGCGCCTGCAGGATTTGGGCGGCGATGGTCTTGCCCTTGGCCAGCAACGACTCGACCGCTTCGCCGACCGCGATGCTGACCAGCCGCATGGATCGCCCTGAATGAGAACCGCCGCCGACCGTGACCCGGTCCGTGTCGTTCGCGATGTAACGGACCCGCTCGAATGGAATCTGCAGCCAGTCGCAGACCAGCTGCGGGAAGCTCGTCTCGTGCCCCTGTCCGCTGCTCATGGTGCCGGCGACCAACTCGACCGTGCCATCCGGACATACGGTCAGCTCTGCGCGCTCCCGCGGAATGCCGCTGGTGACTTCGATATAGTTGGCGACGGCGATACCGCGGCAGCGGCCGCGCGCCGAAGATTCTTCCTTACGTTTGGCATATCCGTCCCAGTCGGACGCGGCCAGGGCTTCCGCCATGCAGGCCGGATAGTCGCCGCTGTCATAGGTGACGCCGACCCCGTTGGTGAAGGGCATCGCGTCAGGTTTGACGAGGTTGCGGCGGCGCAGCTCGACGCGGTCGAAACCGCATTGCTCAGCCGCGAGATCGATCAGCCGTTCGATCATAAAGATGGCTTCCGGCCGTCCGGCGCTGCGATAGACGGCGATCGGCGCCGTGTTCGTCAGGACCGCATGGCCTTCGAAATGAACGGCAGGGATTCGGTAGATGCTTTGCATCATCGACAGCCCCTTGCGCAGGGGCCAGAAATAGACCGTGTAGGCGCCGAGGTTGAGTGTGTTGATACCCCGCAGGCCGAGGAAATTGCCCTCCGCATCGAGCGCCAGTTCGGCGTCGGAGGTGAGGTCCCGTGCCTGGTAATCGGTGAGAAAACATTCCTGCCGCGTGGCCGTCCATTTTACCGGCCGGCCGACTCTACGGGCGGCCCAGGGCATCAGCGCGAATTCCGGGGTGAACGCATTGCGCGTGCCGAAATTACCGCCCATATCGCCGAACACGGCGCGGCAATTCTCGACCGGGACACCGAGAGTGAGCGCGAGCCGCTCGCGCGTCTGCACGACCCCGCGGCCCGATCCGGCGCGCAGGGTGTAGAGGTCGCGCGCCGCGTCGTATTCGCCGACTACCGCGCGCGGTTCCATTGGACTGCCGGTAACCCGATGAATCCAGCTGTCGAGACGTATGATATGCGCGGCCTCGGAAAAGGCCGTGTCCGCTGCATCCTTATCGCCGACTTCGCAGGTCAGCGCCAAATTGTTGGCACAGTCGGACCATAGAAGCGGCGCGTCGGGCGCCACCGCATCGCGTGCATGAACGACAGGCGGCAAGGGTTCGTAATCCACTTCGACCCGTTCCGCCGCTTCCGCCGCCTGGGCTGCGGTCTCTGCCACGACCAGTGCAAGGGCTTCCCCGACATAACGCACCGTGTCGGCGGGCAGCGGCATGTTCTCAGTCAGATGGACGTCGAACCCTTCCGGCAGACGCAGTTCCGCATCCGGCGGTCCGGCCCAGTCCGGATTGTGCGGAATTGCGCCCATGCCGTCCGCCGCCGCGTCTTCGCCGGTGAGGACCGCGAGGACGCCGGGCAATGCCTTCGCGGCCGAACCGTCGATCGATCGGATCCGTGCGTGGGCGTGCGGCGAACGTACCAGGGCGGCATGGCATAGATTTTCCGGAAAGAAGTCGCCGGCATAGCGGCCTTGACCGGTTAACAGCCGCAAATCTTCGATCCGCGGTAACGGGGCGCCTATTCCATCGGCGCGGCGTGTGTTCTGTGTCGGCAAATCAACTCCCCCATGACGCGGTCTGCATTGAGCCGGTCGACGCCCTGTCGATCAAGGGGTTAGTTTCGCGACGGCACTGGCACCCAGTCCGGCGGATTCCAGAAGATATGCGGGCCCAGCTCGTCGATGCGGTTTACACCGATTTGCGCCATGACGCGGTCCATCTCCGACTTGAATATATCCAACGCACGATAGGACCCGGCTTCTCCGGCAACGGCCGATCCATATAGGGTGGGCCGGCCGGACATGACCATGTCGGCGCCGAGCGCGATTGCTTTGACGATGTCGCCGCCGCGCCGGGCGCCGCTGTCGATCAGGATCTTGATCCGGTCTCCGACCGCGGCGCGCACTTCCGGCACGACCTCGAGCGGTGCCGGTGCGGAGTCGAGATACCGGCCGCCATGGTTCGACAGCACCACACCCTGCAAGCCAAGGTCAGCGGCGATCACGGCGTCCTCTGCACTTTGCAGGCCCTTCACAAGCAGATTGCCGGGCCACATGTCGCGAACCCGCTTGACGTCGTCCCAATTCTGCGCGGCCGGTTTCGTATAGGAGGTTTCGACGTCGATCTGGGTTAGCTTGCTGGCCAGCTCCGGTGGGTTGTTCACCTTTCGGAAGTGGCCGCGTTTGAGATATTGCGGCGCCAGGACCCGAAGGCACCAACCGGGATTGGCCAAGATTTGTGCGATCAGGCGCGGTGAGTAGCGCAGCGGCATCGCGAAGCCGTTGCGGTAATTATATTCCCGGTTCGATGGCACAGGCCCATCGACGGTGATCAGCATGGTCTCGTAGCCGGCCGCCTTGATGCGCTCGACGAAGCGGGCGGTCAGGTCCATGTCGGTCCACATATAAAGCTGGAACCAGAGGTTTTCGTCCCCGGCTTCGTGGATTTCCTCCATCGGGGTCAGCGCGCTGGTCGCGGCCGTGCAAACCACACCCATCCGCGCTGCAGCGCGCGCGAGACCGACTTCGCCGCCTTCGCTAACCAAACCAGCCGAGGCGGTCGGCGAGATGCCGAACGGCATCGCGAGTTTCCGGCCAAAGATCTCAGTCTCGGTTGTTCGCGCGGACACGTCTTTCAGTACGCGGTTCTTGATTTTGAGCGAGCGGTAGATCTCGGTGTTGTGGCGCAGCGCGACTTCGTCTTCCGCGCCGCGATCGACATACTCGAAGATACCGCGGGGCAGCCGCTTCTTCGCCATACGCCGCAGGTCATCGATATTGTAGGCATCGAGTGTCGGGTTCACGGGGTAAGCCTCCCTTCCTGCGCCGCAGCATAAGAGCCCGCCTTCGCGGATACCAACGCGGCGTGTCATGCTAGGCCGAAATATTGGCAGGGAGGACGGCTTTATGAAATTCGGCGTACATTTCGGGTCCCGCGGCGTTGCGGGTGATCCGGACTCGCTTACCGCAATCGCGCAAAAGTGTGAAGCGCTTGGCTTTACCCATTTTGGGATGAGCGACCATGTCATTGTCGCGACCGAGGTGGACAGCGCCTATCCCTACTCGGCATCCGGCAAGTTTTTCGCGCAGGATACCGGTGTTTCGCTGGAGCAGGTGACGGCGTTGAGCTTCGTCGCCGCAGCGACGAATACGATCCGCTTGCTGACATCGGTGCTGGTGTTGCCGCACCGGCACCCGGTTCTGGCGGCGAAAATGCTGGCGACGGTCGATGTGCTCTCCAAGGGCCGTCTCACGGCCGGGGTCGGGGTCGGCTGGATGGCGGAAGAGATCGCATTGCTGGGCGGCCCGCCCTTTGCCGACCGTGCGGCGGCCTCAGATGAGTATATCGAAGCCTTTCGAGAACTCTGGACAGCAGATCGCCCATCGCAAGAAGGTAATTTCGCGGCGTTTGAACATATGCTGTTCGCGCCGAAGCCGGTGCAAACGCCCTATCCGCCGCTTTGGGTCGGCGGGGAGAGTAAACCGGCTCGGCGGCGCACGGGCCGATACGGCGATGGCTGGTACCCCGTTGCTGCAAATCCGCGCACGCCTCTGGACACGCCCGACCGCTACCGGACGGCCCTAACCGACGTGCGGGAAGCGGCTCAGGGGGCTGGCCGCGATCCCATGGCCGTAGAGGGGGCATTGCTCGCGATTTATTGCCGTATCGGTGACGAACAAGAGGGGCGTGGCGGCGGCCGGCTGGCGTTCACGGGCAGCGCCGAAGCCATCGTCGATGATATCGGCCACTTCGCGGATGCGGGCCTACAGCATTTTCTCATCGGCGGGGACGGCAGTGATCTGCCTGGAACGATCGATCGGTTGGAACAGTTTGCTGCCGAAGTGATCGGAAAATTGGATCGGTAGCGGATCGGACGAGGAATTCCCTCCGCAGGGCTCAATCGGGGGGATAGCCAAACTGCGGAGGGTCCTCGCACGTTCCGGGGGGGCAGAACGTAACTTTGATACGCACACGGTTCATGCTTGGATCACGGTATGAGTAAAAAATTGCAATTGGATCTCGATTCGGTGCTGGCCGAGGCTTGGCGCCTTGTTCAACTGGGGGCAACGGACCGCAATTCGGTGTTTCATCTGCCAACGGTGGCGACGGTCACCCGCGATGGGGCGCCGAGTCTTCGGACGGTGGTGCTGCGCGGCGCCGATCCCGACCGCCGCAGCCTGCGTTTTCATACCGACCGCCGATCCGCGAAGTTCGAAGAACTCGGACAGATCTCTCAATATGCTCTGCACGTCTATGATCCGACTATCCAGACGCAAATTCGGCTCTCTGGCACAGGCGAAATCCATCACGATGATATGGAAGCCAAATCCGCGTGGGACGGCAGCGCGGCGATGAGCCGACTGTGTTATGCCGCGCCGGATGGGCCCGGTGCGGTCGTTCCTGCTCCGCCGGCGGCCCCGAGGCTGGAAGACGTCGCGGAGGGCGCAGGTTATGAGAATTTCTGTGCGGTCATTTTGCATGTCGACCGGTTGGAATGGCTGCATCTGGCCGCCAGCGGCCACCAGCGTGCGCGATTCGTTTGGGACGCGTCCGGAAATCGCTCTGGAGAGTGGCTCGCACCTTAGTTTTTACGAAATCAAACAAGGAAGTATCCATGGCACGATTGGACGTTCTGCCTGCAGAAGCCATTAACGACCCTGATCTTCGCGAGATGATGGCGGCGACAGGCGGCGATGAGATGTTCGGTGTCTACGGCCACCATCCGACGCTGTTCAAAGGTTTCTTGGATTTCTACCTGCCGGCCAAGTTCAAGGGCCTCTTGCCCTTCGCGTTGAAGGAACTGGTCCGGCTGCGGATTGCCGAGCTGAACGACTGCCAGCGCTGACAGCTCAGCCGCGCACCCTCGGCGGGGGAGCCTGGTGAGTATGAAACGCTTTTTGCGAAACTTCCCGACGCAACGGAACGGTCGCCCCGGGAGGGCGCGGCTCTCGATTTCGCCGAACGGATGGCGATTGCGCACGACACGATGGATGAAGCCTTCATGTCCGGCATGCGGGACCAATTCACCGATGCAGAAATCATCGAGCTCGGCCTCGTCACCGGCGCGTTCATCGCGCTCGGCCGGTTGCACCGCGCGCTCGACATCGCGCCGATGGAAGATGGCGCGCATGGGGCGTTTCGCGAAGATGGGTGATGGGCACCGATTTCCTGCAACGGATGCGAGAGCCTATGCTAGCGCACCATTCAGTTTCTGGAGCAGCACGATATGAGCGAAAAGCCGGATCTGGTTATCCGCGGGGGAACCGTCGTCGATGGGTCGGGCGGACCGATGCAGGAAGCCGACGTGGCAGTTTCGAACGGCCGTATCACGGAAGTCGGCACGGTTGCCGCAAACGGTTGCGAAGAGATCGAGGCAAAGGACCGGCTGGTCATGCCTGGCTTCGTCGATGTGCACACCCATTACGACGCGCAGGTGACCTGGGCGAGCCAGATTCTGCCGTCGTCCTGCAACGGTGTGACCACCGTACTGATGGGCAATTGCGGTGGCGGGTTCGCCACGGTGCGCCCGGATGACGCGGGCATGCTGGACTCGGTGTGGGAGGGGTGTCTGGTGTGAAGATCG
>JAPPPC010000577.1 GCA_028817685.1 Rhodospirillaceae bacterium | reverse complement strand
ACCGGATGCTCGATTTCGACTATTGCCGCGAAAAGGGCATTCCCGTCTGCGGGACCACACCGCGCCCCTCGCCGACATTCGAACTGACCTGGGCCCTAATTCTGGCACTGGCGAAGAACGTCACCATCGACGACCGCGCCATGCGCGACGGCCAGTGGCATACCGTCGTGGGCACGGAAATCCGCAACAAAACGCTGGGCGTCATCGGGCTCGGCCGCATCGGCTCGGAAGTCGCCAAGGTCGGCAACGCCTTCGGGATGAACGTCATCGCCTGGTCCGAGAACATGACCGCCAAACGGGCCGAGGAATGCGGGACGACCCTGGTCTCGAAGGACGATTTGTTTCGCCAATCGGATTACGTCGTGGTCATGGTTATTCAGAGCGACCGTACAATCGGACTCGTCGGCGCGCACGAAATCGGCCTGATGAAACCGGACGCCTATCTGGTGAACCCGGCGCGCGGCCCGATCGTGGACGAAGCGGCGCTGCTGGAGGCGCTCAAACACAACCGCATCGCCGGTGCCGGCCTAGACGTCTATGCGGAGGAACCACTCCCCGCCGACCACCCGTTCCGCGGCCTGCCCAACACCGTGCTGATGCCCCATGTCGCCGGATTCACCAAGGAGCACTATGCGCATTGGTATAACGGCATGCTGGAAGACGTGCGATCCTGGCTCGAAGGCACGGTCATTAACGAGATCCACGGCAGCGGCATCGTTGCCGCACGGGTTTAGAACCACTCATAGCGTCGTGACGAGACGGTAACCGACATCGACGGACTCACGGTCGAGCAGATCGGCGTTCCGGCGCGCCCAGGCGCCGCTTTCCAGGTCGTTCGCAAGCTTTTGTAACTTTTCGTCGACATCTTCGATGTACCAGAAAGAAGAGATCGCGGCGCGAATGCGGGGATCGAGATAGGCCGCCGGCCGCCGCCAATAGGCAGCCAGGAAGCCATCGGTGCAGTCGTGCGGCACCGGGACAGGCGTGATCTCGACCGGCCCGAGACCTTCCTCATACGCCGTCATCAGCGGCATTTTCCCATCGTCCAGCGTCACGATTTCCGGAAGATACTCCGCAAGCCAGTAATACTGACAGGACGGATCGAAAGTCAGGATCGTGATCGTTCCCCGGGTCACGCGGCGCAGCTCGCGGAACCCTTTTGCCTTGTCGGACCAGTGATGAACGGTCAGGACCGCCATCGCCGCGTCGAAGCAGGCGTCGCCGAATGGCAGCGCTTCGGCAACGGATTGCACAACCCGCGCTCCGGAATTCCGACGCTGCCGGATCATTTCCGATGATGAATCGATGGCTGTGACCTGCCGATCGCCGGGCTCGTATGGCCCCGTGCCGGCACCCACATTCAGGACGGTTTTCGCCTCACCGAGGGCGCCATTGATCAGCGTCTCGATACGGGGATCGGGCTTCCTGAGGTCGGCATAATTGACCCCGATCGTATCGTATATCGCGGCCATGGGGCGCTAAGCAGCCCGTCTAGGACGTCCCGATGCTGAGCAGGTTCACGACCGGCTTGTAGGGTTCTTCCATATAGGCGATCTCCTCCTCCGGCAGCGTGATCTCCGTCGCGGCGACGAGTTGGTCAAGCTGGGAGATTTTGGAGACACCGACAACAGGCGCGGTCACCTCGGGCTTGCTGAGCAGCCACGCAACGGCGACTTGGGCCGGTGTGTGACCCAATCGCTCGGCGACCTCGACGACCCGGTCCGCGATGACGAAATCCATCTCGCCGCGATAAAGACCTTCCGTCCGTTGGCGATCCTGTCCCTGGCTACGCGCCGTGCTGCCGGCATCGAAACTGCCCTTGTAGTTGCCCGTCAGGATACCGCGCGCCAGCGGAGACCAAGGCATCAGCGCGACCCCGGTCGCCGCGCAATAGGGGTTCATTTCACGCTCTTCTTCCCGATAGATCAGGTTGTAATGGTTCTGCATCGAGACGAACTTGGTCCAGCCATGCCGCTCCGCCGTCATCTGCAGTTCGGTGAACTGCCAAGCGAACATCGAAGAAGCACCGAGATATAGCGCCTTGCCCGCCTTCACCACATCGTGCAGCGCCTCCATCGTCTCCTCGATCGGCGTCAGAGCGGCACCCAGACGGCCATGCGGGTGGCGGTGGATAATCAACTGGTCGACATAGTCGAGCCCGAGCCGCTGCAGGCAGGCATCGACACCTTCCATGACGTGCTTCCGCGAAAGGCCGACCTGGTTCGGACCCGGTCCCATCGCGGCCGAGACTTTGGTCGACAGCACGAATTGGTCGCGCGGCGCCAGCTCTCGCAGCAGCGCACCGACGACTTCCTCACACGCGCCGAGCCCATAAACATCGGCGCAGTCGAAGGTGAATAGCCCGTGATCGAGCGCCGCCTTGAAAATCGGCCGCGCCTCGTCCAGCGTCAGTGTCCAGTCCCCCTGATGGCCGCGCCCCGGCTTGCCGAAATTCATCGTCCCCAAAGCCAACCGCGAAACGCTGAGCCCGCAATTGCCGAGTTGCACCGCTTCCAGCATGAAAAATCTCCCTGCTCTGATCTCCGGCGAAGCTACGGCCCCGCGCGGGCGGACACAATGGCAGGGCTTGGCGAAGGCCGAAATATTTCGGAGACTGTGCGAAGAAAGGGCAGCCATGACGACACTACAATCCCATCGCGGCGAAGCGGCTTGGCTTGGTCCGGCAATGGCCGGGCGAAATGATTGGATCCACAGCTTCACGGTGCCGGAAATCCGTGAATTGGAAACCGTCGCCGATGCCGTCGCCGATAGAGACATCGCTGACCTCTCCGCAGCCGACTTCGAGCTACCGGTTCTCGATACGGTCCTGGCGGGCATCCGCCGCGACGTCGTCGATGGACGCGGTTTCGCCCTGTTGCGCGGGATGCCGGTGGACGAATGGTCTTTGGAGCGGACGGCGGCAGCTTATTGGGCGATCGGCACCCGCATCGGCGTGCCGGTCGCGCAAAACAAGGTCGGCAGCATTCTGGGACATGTGACGGATGTCGGCGGGGACGCGGACCATCCCAACCAGCGTGGACACCAATCTGCCGATTCCCTGCCCTTTCACAACGATATCGGTGCTGAGATCGTCACGCTTCTATGCCTGCGCGGTGCGAAATCAGGTGGAGAGTCCGGTATCGTGAGCGCAGCCGCCCTGTGGAACGAATTGGTCGATCAGCGGCCGGATCTGGCGGAATCGCTGACCCATCCCTTCCATTTCGATCGCCGTAACGAAGAAGTCGCCGGGCAGGACCCGTGGTACGAACTGCCGGTCTTCATGCCGGCTGATGGCCGGGTCGTCGTCAGCTACGTGCCGCGCTTCATCCGCAGCGCCCAGCGCTTCGAACAACTCCCGCGCCTGACAGACATCCAGCACGAGGCGCTCGATCTGGTACAGACCCTGGCGGACGATCCGCGGTTCAAGCTCGAGATGGATTTCCGGCCCGGTGACATCCAACTGGTCAACAATCTGGTGCTGCTGCACAGCCGCACCGAGTACGAGGATTGGCCGGAGCCGGAGCGGCGTCGCCATCTGCTGCGGCTATGGCTCAGCGTACCCGACGGCTGGCCCATGCCGGATGCCTTTCACGCACGCTACGGCACCGACCCGGAGACCGGCAGACCGCAGGGCATAAATCTACCGCCCGGGGTCACCTTCAACGCGCCGCTGACGCCGCCCATACTGCGAACCTGATCTTAGCACGCGATGTGACTGCCTCTTTCTTACCGTGGCAGCCATCGCGCAAGGAAGCAAACATGTCCGCCGACACCGCACGTGAAGACAGGCGTCTTAAACGCCAGCAGATGTTCCAGCAGGAATACCGGAACAGCACGCCCCGTTGGTATCGGGGCGAATACCATTTGGCGATTACGCTGGCCGTGACCCTGGGCACCGTGTGGTTCTGCATAGCCCGGATGACGGCACCGACGTTTTGGGAATGGATGCTGTTCCTGCCCATGATCTTCATCGGCAACTGGGTCGAGTGGGCGGCGCACCGCTACATCCTGCATCGTCCGGTTCGCGGCCTGAAGATGATCTACAAACGGCACTGCGCCACCCATCACCAATTCTTCACCGATGCAGATCTGACCTATGACGGCCAGAAGGATTGGCGTGCGCTGCTGTTCCCACCCTTTGCCCCGGTCGGTTTCATACTGGTCTCCATCCCGCCGGCGCTGGTTCTCGGCTGGCTGTGGAGCGCCAATGCCGGCTATCTGATCGTCGCACAGATGGCGGGTTACTATCTGATGTATGAGGGGCTGCATACGCTGTCGCATCTCGACGACGCCAAGCACCCCTACCTGGCGCGCATCCCCCTGATCAACACGGTGCGCCGAATGCATCGCGAGCACCATGATCTGTCGAAGATGCAGACCACGAACTTCAACCTGACCTTCCCGCTATGCGACGCGCTATTCGGCACCAGCGATCTTGACCGCGGTGTGCTGGCAACTTTGTTCAGCGGCGCCGGCGAGCGAAACAGGCGCGGCCATGGGGGCGACACACCGATCGAGCCGCCGCAGGAGTTCTATGGCGATCTCGAAGATTACTACGGTGAGGCCGAGAACGCGTCTGTTAGCCGCCCCTAAAGCGCCGCCAGCCGCGGCAACACTTCCTGGCTGAACAGAGTCAGGTTGCCGACTGTGTCCTCATGGCTGATATGGCCCCCCTGCCCCATCATCAGCAGGTGGCCGAGGCCACCGACATGTTCGTTGAATTCCTTGATCTGCTCGAAAACCGTATCGGGATTGCCCGCGAACGCGACACCGGCATTGACGAACTCGTCGACCGAGCCGGTTTGCATTTCGAACTCGCCGCCGTCCCGCAGCGGGATCATCAGGGGGCTGCGATTGTGCAGCTTCTGCGCCGTCACTTCGTTGGCGGTGTAGCCCGGTGGGAACCAAAACTGTGCCGCGGCGCGCGGCGTGGTGCGGCTATAGTCCAGGATCTGGTGCGCACGGCGCTTGCCTTCCTCGTCCGTCTCCCCTACCCCGACGATGGCGAGATAGGCGAAGCGGTCCCGGGTCGCTTCCTTGCCTGCCCCGGCGGCCGCCTTGCGGTAACTCTCGAAGATATCCGGTGTCCGCAGATAGCCCGTATTCAGCGACGCAATCACATGACCCCGCGCGCCCCCTTCCGCGGCGGAGCCCGGACTCGCAACGGTCATCCAGACCGGCGGATGCGGTTGCTGATAGGGCCGCGGCCAGACATTCACCTGGCGATACTGGAAATGCTGGCCTTCCCAGTTGAACGGCCCGTCATGGGTCGTTAGCGCCTTGAGGATCAGGTCGTGCGCTTCCCAGAACCGTTCCATCAAGGTCGCCGGGTTGCTGTTGGCCGGCGACACCTCGAAGGGCGCGCCCTTCACGAACCCCATCTCCAAGCGGCCGCGCGAGATTACGTCGATCATCGCGTATTCCTCTGCAACCCGGACCGCATCCATCCGGTTGGCAATCGGCATGCCGAGACAGAGCAGTCGCGCCTTCTTGGTCTCGCGCGCCAGGATTGCCATCGGGATGGTGCAAACCGAGGTGGTGCAGGTCGCCGTGGTGTGATGCTCGTTGACCATGATGTTGAGGCCAAGCTCGTCGCACAGTGCCCACTCGTCGAGATAACGGTGATAGAGATCGGCACCGACCTCCGGATCGTAGACCCTGCTGGGCACGACATTGCGCAGGGAGTTGCCAAGCTCCTCCCAGCCCGGGTGATAAGCCATCTCGCTGAAATGCCAGACTTTCATCGTACTACCCTCCAACACCGGCGCAGGGGCCCGCGGCCAATGCGGCAATTGTCGCATCCAAACGTTCGATCTGCGGGTAATGGCCCGCGCCCGGCACGAGATCGAGCCGCCCATTCGGCAGCCGCGATGCCAAGCCTTCCCCCAAACCAGGGGCGACAAACCTGTCCGCCTCGCCCCAGATCAGATGCACCGGTGCCGTTAACCGATGCAGCCAGCGCGCCAGGGAGGGATTATGCAAATAGGGCTTCCAACCGTAATAGGCCAGGAACTGCCGGTCGCGCGCGACGGCAATCAATTCCGCTTCCGTGAAGGTACCAAGATCCGGAGGCGTTCCGGCAAACAGACAGCCCGCGGCCTCATCGTCCGGCAAGGCCGACAGGTCTGCGAAATCCCGGTCGTCCCGGCCGCCCAGCTTGACGCCTAGGGGGGCAATAAGGCTCAGCGCGGCGAGCCGTGCAGGCTCCCGAACCGCCATCTCCAGCGCAACCCATCCACCGAAGGAGGCACCAAGCACGGCTGCGGAGTCGAGGCCGAGTCGGCCCATCAGATCGAGATAGAGATAGGCGATATCACCGACTTGCCGGAAGTCCGCCGGCGGCCGGCGGCCGTCGAAGCCGGGATGACGCGGCGCATAGACCGTCCAGCTTTCGGCGAGCCTCGCCACGAACGGTGCATGCAATTGCCCATAATGTTCGGGATGCAAGTAGAGCAATGGTGGTCCCGCGCCCAGCACCTCAACGTCGAGCGAGACGCCTGCCAGTTCAAACTTTTCCATCGCGTTGAAATCCTCTCCCTTGCCATACGCCATCCGCCCACCTCGGTGCGAAACGCGAACCGAACGGACGTGGTGCCCGGTGGAAACGTATCGTCTCAGGTTAGAATGTCAGACAGGCCCACGCCAATCCGACGGCGCGCTCCGGCACGGCCAACCCGGTCCATTCAACGTTTGCGAACGAAGAGAAAATCCCCGCCTTCATGACCGGCACGGCGAATGTTGGAATATTCCGGCGTTTGATCCGCGTTCAGGACGACGGACTGGCGGACTTTCTCGAACAGTTGCGTACCGTCGAGAACGCCTTCGTTGGTTTTCAGAGCTTTCAGGAATTGCGCGGCAAAAACCGAATGCTGCCCGCCGCCGGAATCCGCCACGGGTTCCAACCCGCCGGAGGAGAGGACGACGCGGGCACGCTTCTCCGAAATCCGTTTCAGATAGGCGCGGTTGCGCTGCGGGACCTTGACCGACCGGGTCAAGGTCCCGGAATAGCAGCTGTCGGCGACGACCAAGACATGCTTAGCGAGCAGGCCTTGCAGAGCGGTCGTGAGTGTGGCGTTCGAGACCCAGCGCGACCGGCGGTCCGGTTTGGCATTCACCGGCAGCCAGTACCCGGCCTGCGTCTGCGGGTCGAGCCACCCATGGCCGGCGTAGTAAATGAGCAAATTGTCTTCTTCCGCCAGCAGGTCGCGATATTCGTCGAACGCGTCGATGATATCGGCCCGAGAGGCGTTGACCAGCAAGGTGACCTTGAATCCGTAGAGTTCTTTCAACAGCTTCGCGACGGTCTCCGCATCCGTCACGGCGGTTTTGAGCTTCGGCAGCGCCTTGTAGTCGTTAATGCCAATAACCAGCGCATAGTAATTGCCATACGCGATATCGGGGATGAGCGGTGCAGGCGCCTGTACGGCCTTCTGCGAAGCCCCAGACGCCCCCTGCTGACGCAGCCGCGCCATCTCCAGCTCCAGCTTCATCTGCTGCAGCTTGGTTTCCGCTTCGAGCCGCTGCCGCTCCAGCGCCAATTTTTGCAGCTCCAACTGATGCTTTAAGGAGTCCGCACTGGACGCCGCCGGTTTCGACACAGTTGCCTTCGGCGCTTCGGGCGCTACCGCAACCTTCGGTGTTTCGGGCGCCTCCAAATTGCGTGTCGTGCTCGGTTTTGTCGGTTTCGGCGGACGGGACACCGCCATCTGCGGCCGGGTCGCCGATTCCACCTTTTCAGGCGCCGTTGCGGGTCCCAAAAGGCTGGCGATCTC